>JAGGRV010000013.1 GCA_021159445.1 Deltaproteobacteria bacterium
AGCAACAATTATTCCGATGATTTTCTTTGACATTTTCTGCAATCTCGACTTATCAAAGCCCCTTATCAATGGAGCCCACTGCCAACTTATAATCCACAACCGCCTTTTGCATATCATACATGGAGGAAAGCTCACTGGCCCTGGCGGTAAGCCATGCGGACTGGGCAAGGAGGCTGTCTGTGATAGTCCCTGCCCCGGTTCGGTATTTCAAATCCTCTATGCGGAATGTCTCCCTGGCCGTGGATGTTACGGACCTTGCTACCTGAAAACGGTGCCTTGCCTCCCGCACCGATGAAATGGCATGCAGGACCTCGGTGCGTCCGTTCAGCCTGGCCTCACGGAGGCCCTCCTTTGCGGCAAGGAGTTTTGCCTCCGCCTCCCTTACCTGGGCAGATATGACGCCTCCACTGAAGATGTTAAGATTCACGGTAATACCGCCTGACCAGACCTCTTCGTCTCCCTCAAAGCCACTTCCCGCTCGTCTTCCATAATCCCCAACGAGGTCCAGTGAAGGGAGGTGGAGTCCCTTTACGAGCCTCACATTGGCCTCGGCACGCCTGACTTCCCTTAAGGCCCTCTGGACATCCGGACGATTTTTTATGGCCTCTTCGAGTTGAGCCTCTGTACCTTGTACTGCCGCTGTGTCAGGTGGTGAAAGGGTACCTATCGTATCTGGCTCGGAGGAAGGGTCCCTTCCAAGAAGAAGCGCCAGAGTCTGCCTTGAACGTTTCTCGTCTTCCCGGCTTTCTATAAGGGACTGCCTCTGCGCAGCCACCTGGGTCTCAATCCGCATAAGATCAACAGGGGCAATCCTTCCTACTTTGAGCCTTACCTCTGCATCGTCTCTTGCCTTTTCAAGGGCGGAAAGGGTCTCTTCCTGAGCCTTTACAAGGGATTTAATGTAAAGGATGCGGTTAAATATGTTGGTTACGTTGGCGATCACGTCCTGGGTGGTGAATCGTAGATTCGCCTCTGATATCATCTTTGAAAACTTCGCTATGGAGATCTGGGTCCAGAGACGTCCTCCTTCATATAGGGGTATTTTAACGGTGATCCCCGCCCTGTATTGGTCTCTGCTGAAGGTAGGAGGCATACCCCCGAAGCTTTTGATTGGGACTACCACGGCAGGATCGCTCAGCCTTGAATAATCAGTATAACCGCTTATCTGCGGAAGAAGCCTTCCTCTAGCCCCTTTTCTGGCCTCTTCCGAAGCAACTAACTCGTTCCGGCTTTTTGAAAGGAGGGGATTTTCATGAAGGGCGATCTGAATTGCCTGGTCCAGGGTAAGGGAATCTCCAGCAAAGGAAAAGCAAGTACCCAAAACAGCGGAAAAAATCGTTCCTGTCATGATCCACACAAAGATTGCGAGGATCTGCTTCTTGAGCGCCTGGCTCAGAATCAAGGTCTTCAACATGACGAATATCCAGATCTTCCAGGTTGAGATGAGGCATGATTCTCTTTCGCAGGAACACTGCCACATATCTCAGCTACCGTTACATCCAGGTGATCCCTCAGGATCTTGATCTCCGGATCGTCTTCGTGCCACTTCTCCACCAGTCTCATGAGTTGCCTTACCATGGGCGGAGCATCATCTCCAGTAAGCATGTAATCCATTCGGAGCCCTCTACGCTCAGACTCAACAAAACCCGCATCTTCCAGCACTCGCAGATGGCGCGATACCGTGGGCTGGGCAAGACCCAAAACGCTGGTCAGCTCACACACACAAGAGGTACGATGTTGGAGAAGCTTAAGGATTTTTAACCTGGTCGGGTCGGCAACGGCCTTGAGACACCTGGATGTCTTTTTCATCGATTTATTCATAATAAACTATATAGCTATATATTTATATATTGTCAACTATGGATGACACAGAACCAATCAATGACCTGGACAGGGATCAGTTATGGCAAAACATATATCCAGTATCCAGCAACCGTTCTCACAATGCGGCATAGTCAGGATGATCCTTGCCAGGACATGGCGGGCGCCATGGAGAGCTGAAACTCCTCATCTAATGCCCTGACTTCTTTCACTCTTTCAGGATCAAGGAACGTGTCATAAATAGGATCAGTTCTGAGTGAAAATCTGCCAAGCAGTTTTTGTTCAATGAGGGAGAGGGCCTCAATCGATTTATCACAGATTGGGTAGCCCCTGTCATCAAGGCTGATGATCGAATCGAACGAGACCCTGGAGACATTGTTGATATCCACTAGCTTGATATTTCCGGACCGTGTCAGGATAAGGTTCCCTGCACCCGCAAGATCCGGGACACGGCCCGTCTCCGCAATCATTTGTTTCAGTTTTTTTATGAAATTGTCAGCCCTTTCCCGAACACCGCGTATCCATTGGTCGCTTATCCTGGCTGAGCCCTCAGTATTGTCAAAACCCATGTCATGCCGAAGTGAAGCCAAATGGTCTCTGTTCAATAGACCCCACGGGTCCAATATCTGACCTTGCACATACTCCTGTAAACCGCAAAGAAGGATCTCGCATTTCCCATGCCTTGAATAATCCACGAGAAACTCCCCGGGCCTGGCGAGATAATCAGAGGCCAGGTAGGTTTGAATGATTTTAACTCTCTTCAGCTCTTCCTCAGCGTCTTCCAGTGTGTCGAATCTTTTTCTGAATATCCTCAACATCTTTAACGGCTCGGCCCTCGGATACCACCTCAACCCATCAATGATGATCCCCTTATTTTCCTTTTCAACATCCTCCGGGTTTAATACCTGCATGATATGGGAGCGCAAACCTGAACGATAATGCCTCCTGTAGAGATAAATACCAGGGTCTCTGATAAAGTTCAGTCCCAGTATATCTTTATGAAGCAGATATGGTTTATCTCTTATGTCTTCCGGCATATCAGGAATTAATAGTAGAGGTTCAGAGGTTCAAGGTTCGGGGTTAGCGAACGGTTACAAAAAGAACAAAATGCTACAAATCTGTCTTGTCTTCGTCCAGGATGATATAGAGAGGGATTTCATCGTCGCCCGAGATGAGCGTGTACTGGCTTCTGGTGTAGCGGATCAATTGTCCCTCGTCTTTAAACATAAGTTGATGGCCACGCGAGAATGGGCTTGGTAGAACGACCTTGAAACCGTCAGTCTCCAAAATATGCTCAGGGACGAATTCCATATTGCGTTTAAAGAAGTTCTTTGCAAAGCGCAGATCTTTCTGTGGGTCCTTTCTGGGTCCCACTATCGTCCAGCCCGAGTCTATGATTTCATCTAGATAACTTTCGCTTGATATGGTTTTGATTTCTTCCGATTTCATTGTGTCTTAGTCGGGCTTTTTCCATCAAAGCACATCAAGCAAAGGTCCTCTTTTGGAATCCCCATGGCTGCAACAAACGCATCGAGGCTGTTATATTTCACAGAATCCGCGCTGATCTCTTTGGCTATCCAGGTCTCTAGATCTCTTAGCTGTTTCATGGACGTGATATCACCGGATTTAAAATAGCGTCTGGCTGCCAGTTCTTCATGACTGCGGGTAGAGATACCAAAATCACATGGGCACATGAGAGGCGGACAGGCAATGCGTACATGGACCTCTTTTGCCCCTGCCTTTTTCAGGTCCCTAACCTTATGAAGGATCTGTGTACCCCGGACAATAGAATCATCGCACAGGACAATCCGTTTGCCTCTAACTGCATAAGGTAAGATGGACAGCTTGCGTTTGGCCATCTTTTCCCTGGCTAACTGAGTCGACTGCGTATAGCTCCGGTCAGCGTATCGATGATAGAGGAACACTTCCTGGTAGTTGATCTTTGATCGCTTGTGATACCCAAGGGCATGACCGATTCCCGACATGGGCACTGCCGCCACGATGTCAGCCTCGATGCCTCCTTCCTCAATATCTCGCTGTGCCAGGCTTTCACCCAGGTTGTTCCGGGCCTCCTGGACATAGACGCCGTCTATGATGGAATCCAGACTGGCTGTATAGGCCCACTCAAAGGCACAATGGGCCTTACGCGGGGAATCAAGCTGTGCCACGCTCTGAAAGCCCTTGTCATTGATCAGAACAATTTCCCCTGGAAGTACATCTCGATGGATCTCCATTTCAAGGTTCTGAAGGGCCCGTGACTCTGATGCGACAGCACACCTGCCCGGACCCTGCCCCAAAATGAGCGGTCGGAAGCCATAGATATCCCGGGCCGCATAGATACCATCCTTTGTCAAGACCACAATGGAATAGGCCCCCCTGACCTTTCTGGCAAGGGTGTGAATGCCAATCACCACATCTTTCTCTTCTATAATGATTTTGGAAATGACTTCAATGTTGTACCCGTGATAGAAGGACTTGCCACGGGCCTTCATTTCTGCAATTAGCTCATCGGCATTCAGCACGTTGCCGCTGAATGCCACTGCAACCTCTCCCAGTTGGCACTGCCATCTGACTGGCTGTCGCTCCCACAGGCTCACATGCCCTATGCCCCATGTTCCCTTCAGATATTTCAACTCCTCATGAGATAATATCCCGGCTGCCTTTCCATAATGGGTGACCTGATGGACGCTTTTGTTAAAAGTGGAAATGCCCCAGTACTCCTGTCCCCGGTGTTGGAGAAAATCAATACCCTGAAAAATCTCATGAGCACATTCAGTGTCTGAATATAAACCAAATACGCCGCAGTTATCTTGCAATGACTTCATGCAATCGTCCTCACTATTTTTACCCAATATCCTCATGATATCTCTGAAGCGACTTCACCCGACCATGCCCCTTCCGGCAGGCTGCAATTCCCCTGGCGGCGGCAACGGCCGCAGCCGTGGTGGTGATATACGGCACCTTGAACTTGATTGCCGCCTTTCGGATGTAGGAGTCGTCGTGCTTGCTCAGTCTGCCGCTGGGTGTGTTGATGATCAGTTGAATCTCATTGTTTTTTATCCCGTCAACAATATTGGGACGGCCCTCATGCATCTTGCGGATCGGCTCTGATTGAATGCCGTGGTCTGCCAGAAACCTGTGAGTCCCTTCAGTAGCCTTGATATTAAAACCAAGTCTGTCAAACTTAGTTGCAGCTTTTAGGCCGGCATGCTTCTCTTTCTCGGATACAGTGATAAGCACGGTCCCCTCGGAAGGAAGCCGTTGTTGAGCCGCCTCCTGGGCCTTATAAAAGGCCAGGCCAAAAGAGTCCGCAAGCCCCAGGACCTCCCCTGTAGATCGCATCTCCGGGCCTAGGAGCGGGTCGACCTCCGGGAACATATTAAAGGGGAAAACCGCCTCCTTGACGCCAAAGTGAGGGATCAATCCGGGTTTGATATCCAGGTCTGCGAGCTTTTTGCCCAGCATGAGCTGCGTGGCCATGCGGGCCATGGAAATGTTGCAGACCTTTGAAACCAGAGGCACTGTCCTGGAGGCACGGGGATTTGCTTCAAGAATGTATACAACGTCATTGGCAATAGCGTACTGGATGTTCATCAGACCGACGACACCGAGTTCCACAGCGATCTTTTTCGTGTATTTGTAAATTGTATCAACGTGCTTGGCGGGAATACTGATGGGGGGTATCACACAGGCCGAGTCGCCCGAGTGAACTCCGGCCAGCTCGATATGTTCCATCACAGCCGGCACAAAGGCATCAGTGCCGTCGGAAATAGCATCTGCTTCGGCCTCAATAGCGTTTTCAAGGAACCTGTCGATCAAGATCGGCCGTTCCGGCGACACATCCACTGCCATGGCCATATAGTGCTTTAGCATCTCCCCGTCGTGGACAACCTCCATTGCCCGCCCCCCAAGCACATATGAAGGCCGGACCATGAGCGGATAACCGATCCTCTCAGCCACTTTAATGGCCTCTTCCAATGTGCCGGCCATGCCTGATTCAGGCTCAGGGATACCGAGCTTTTTCATTATCTTGCGGAAACGATCACGGTCCTCAGCCAAGTCTATGGTCTCAGGAGAAGTGCCGATGATGTTGACACCGGCCTCGGCCAGTTCATTGGCAATATTCAAGGGGGTCTGCCCGCCGAACTGGACAATCACGCCCTCCGGCTTTTCCTTTTCATAGATGCTCAATACGTCTTCGACCGTAAGCGGCTCGAAGTAGAGTTTATCTGAGGTATCGTAATCAGTTGAGACGGTCTCTGGATTGCAATTTACCATGATCGACTCAAACCCCTCGTCACGCAGTGCAAAAGCTGCATGAACACAGCAATAGTCAAACTCGATCCCCTGCCCGATACGGTTGGGCCCTCCGCCCAGGACCATTATCTTACGCCTGTTGCTTGTTTCTACCTTGTCAGTGGCATTGTATGTAGAGAAATAGTAGGCCGCATCCTCCACGCCGCTCACCGGCACAGGCTCCCACGCCTCTACTGCGCCCAAAGAGGTGCGCTGCTGCCGGATATCTTTTTCAGGGATTTCAAGGAGTTCAGACAAATACCGGTCTGAAAACCCATCTTTCTTGGCTTGCTTTAGCAGATCATCAGGCACAACAGTCCCCTTGTATTGCAGGATCTTTTCCTCAAGCTCCACCAGTTCCTTCATCTGTTCAATAAACCAGGGCTTAATATAGGTCTTCTCAAAGAGCGTTTCTACGCCGGCTCCCTTTCGCAAGGCCTCGTACATGATAAACTGCCGTTCGCTCGACGGCTCGACCAGCAGTTCCATCAATTCATCCAGCGATTTATCATTGAAGTCCTTGGCAAAGCCAAGCCCATAGCGGCCGTTTTCCAGGGAACGAATCGATTTCTGGAAGGCCTCCTTATAATTCTTGCCAATGCTCATGACCTCGCCAACGGCGCGCATCTGTGTACCCAGCTTATCTTCAGAGCCCTCAAACTTTTCAAAGGCCCACCGGGCAAACTTCACTACCACATAGTCACCCCATGGCGTATATTTGTCCAGGGTCCCCTCTCGCCAGTAAGGAATTTCGTCCAGCGTCAAGCCACCTGCCAGCATGGCGGAAATAAGAGCAATGGGGAAACCCGTGGCCTTGGAAGCCAGGGCCGAAGAACGGGAGGTCCTGGGATTGATTTCGATCACCACCACACGGCCGGTCTTGGGATCATGGGCAAACTGGATGTTGGTGCCGCCTATGACCTTTATGGCTTCGACAATGTCATACGACCATTTTTGAAGCTGTTTTTGCAGTTTTGGATCGATGGTAAGCATGGGGGCCGTGCAATAGGAGTCGCCCGTGTGCACGCCCATGGCATCCACATTCTCGATAAAACAGACAGTGATCATCTGGTTTTTGGCATCGCGCACGACTTCGAGCTCCAGTTCCTCCCATCCCAGGACAGACTCCTCCACCAGTACCTGGCCCACCATGCTTGCCGAAATGCCGCGGCCGGCAATGGTTCGCAGTTCTTCCACATTATACACCAGGCCGCCGCCCGTTCCTCCCATGGTATAGGCAGGCCGGATGACCACCGGGTAGTCGAGTTCAGCGGCAATTTTCTCAGCCTCCTCTACACTGAAGGCCGGTTTGCTCCTGGGCATCTCTATGCCGAGGCTGTCCATGGTCTCCTTAAATGCGATCCGGTCCTCGCCGCGTTTGATGGCATCGACCTCAACGCCGATTATCTTGACACCGTATTTATCCAGCACGCCTGTTCGGGCCAGTTCTGAGGAAAGGTTCAGGCCGGTCTGGCCGCCAAGGTTTGGAAGAAGGGCGTCCGGCCTTTCCACTTCTATGATTTCCTCCATAGCCTGGAGATTCAAAGGCTCAATATAGGTCACGTCGGCCATTCCGGGGTCGGTCATGATGGTTGCAGGGTTGGAATTGACCAGCACTATCTCATAACCGAGTTTGCGAAGGGCCTTGCAGGCCTGGGTGCCGGAATAGTCGAACTCGCAAGCCTGGCCTATGACGATGGGCCCGGAACTGATAATCATAACTTTCTTGATGTCATCACGTCTTGGCATTAAATTATCCTTTTACTAGAAATCATTATTCAACCATCAAAAATTCCAAACTGATAATAACCCTCCTATATTGAAAATGTCCACCAACTAAAGTAAAAATATAACATGCTGGAAAAAATGATTGCCCGGCAGAATTCATTAAGTCTCTATTACAGGCATTAAACCTTCCGTAAGTTACATCACAATCAGAAGGAGGAAACATGTGTCGACTTAGCGCCATTACAT
>JAGGRV010000470.1 GCA_021159445.1 Deltaproteobacteria bacterium
TATGTTATCACCCAAAATGGCGCCTAAGACAGCGAACCAGATGAGATCACCTGTAAAGCGCACCAAGGAAAAGAATGATGGTTGATCCAGGTAAAAACAGGCCGATACCGACAGTTGTCTCAACCAAGGCTGCAAAAAGAGCGATCCAATATCCCCATGCATGAAAGTGCTCGATCGATGGAAGAATATTATTGATGAGATTGTCTATCATTGTAGAAGGTTATCCTGTAATTCTACGGTGTTTCTGAATGAACTTGCAGATACTCTTGAACCTCTGTTCCGCTGGCCTATATGGGCGGCAGAGGATTGTAAGCCACATATCTACCCCATGTTGGACCATATGCTGGGCCAATTGTTCCCCATAGTCTTCTAACGAAGGCTATACGTCCACCAAACTCAGGATCGCGAGCGGCAAGGATGACCGTTTAAATCAATTGCCATAGTCTTTATTCTATCAAGATTACTCAGCTTATTGAATCCAAGTGCCCTGTAGAAAGATATTGCAGCATTATTATCTATTTTTACCCTGATTATTATCTTCTTTACTACAGAATGTTCTTTTAGGTTTTTTGCGAACAGTGTAAATGCCCTGCTTCCATAACCACATTGCCTGATATTTTTCTCAAATAATAATAAGCTCAGTTCAGCAGATTTACCAAGGCTCAGGTTATAAAGACCAATGAATCCTGCACGCCTTGAGTCAATCTCTATACAGAGAGAAAGGTCAAAGGTCTTTTTTAAATACCACCAGACAGAGAACCATGAAAAAGTTATAGGTTTGCTTAAACCATTTGCTCTCCAAACATCTTCGTTCCTTAATCCGTTGATTATGAAAGGGCCATCAAAGATCTTCAGGGGTCTCAGTCTTAAATTATCAGCCCTCATGTATCTGGGAATCTTAGCGCACAACACTTATTACTCCTGACATAAAAACAATCCGAACACTTTAAGACCGAACGTAATGGATTCATTTCCTATTCTGCTTTGCGTTGACATTCAGTTTGGCTGACTCTTTTGTAGTTCAGTCAAGAAACTCGGCGATCCTGCTGTGTTCTTGCTTGAGTTTCAAGATAAGCCGATCGTGGCGGTGAATCTGCATGATCGACCGGATTATGAGGTATGCCCCCAGAAAGACCAAACCAGATCTGGGACCATCCAACAGAAGGTGAGGCAAAGACGGTTCGAGATCAGTTTTCAGCTCCACCCCCGACTTCCTTGCCACTGGTTCTGCCACTTCCACAGTTTTCATCACCAGCTCATTCAGGCTTATTTTCGTGGGCTGAATCTCCAGGGGTCTGCCAAAGTCCAGCATCTGCTTTACCATGGATTCGAGACGGGCTGTTTCTTGAACCACAATCTCCAGTTTTTTCCGACTAGGATCTTCGTGTCGCAGTTTTCCGGAGACCTGGTTCGCGAAACCACCGATAGCCATGAGGGGCGTTTTCATATCGTGGGCTATTTCGGACACGGCCTTTCCAACAGCAGCAAGGCTCTCGGCTTGGAGAAAATCCCTGTGTTTCTTTCTTTCCTTTTCAACCAGATACCCAAGGATAAAAGCAATGATAATGTATAATATCCCCTCCAACAGTTCATGAAAATTTTCTAACGAAAATCCTTGCCACTGTTTGATTGCATATGGAAGATAGAGCATTGAAACACTTGCACAGACGTATATGGCCCCCTTCAGCCCAAACTAGAAGCTTCCCAGAACCAGGGGCAGGTAAAATAACATCCGGTAAAGCGCATGCCGGTATCCCATGTAAGGCAAGGTGAGGTAATATAGGGAGAGGATGCCACCAATCATAAGACTGATGACCACAACTTTTTTCCAATTTTTATCGACAGGCATAGGTGTTTGATATTCGATATTCATGAGCCAGTGAACCGGGTTGGGTGTTTAAATTAGCGCCCGTGATCCAAAGCCCCCGGAGCAATCTTTCCGGGGGCAAGGCGCTTATTTCGGGCTTAGAAGAGGCCCCTGACCTTTCCAGTCTTCGTATCTACATCGATCCTGCGATAGGCCGGATCAGAGCCGGTTCCGGGCATGAGGCTTATGGCACCGGCGACAGGAACCACAAAACCCGCACCCTTGTAGGTCAGGATATCCCGCACAAGCAGGTTCCATCCCTTGGGTACGCCCTTGATGTTCGGGTCGTCTGCAAGGCTGAGGTGGGTCTTCACCATGCAGGTCCCCAGCTTGGAGATCTCAGGATCCTGTTCCATGGCCTTGGCCTTGGCAAGGGCCTCCGGAGTGTAAGTAACGCCGTCCCCGCCATAGACTTCCCTGGTGATTAGCTCTATGCGCTCGCGAATGGGCATATCAAGATCGTAGAGGAGGCGGAATTCGTTTTTTTCTTCACAGGCATCGACAACCGCGTCTGCGAATTCCAGCGCACCGTCTCCACCCTTCAGCCAGTGCTCGGATACGGCCGCCCGCGCACCGGCCTTCTCGCTCATCCTGCGAACTACGGCGATCTCGTCCTTGGTATCATTGTAAAAGGCATTAATACAGACCACAGGGTTGATGCCTGCCTTTTTTACCGTCTCAATATGATGGATCAGATTAGCGCATCCCTTCTCCACCCACTCTACATTCTCGCCATTGTATTCCTCGGGCATCGGCCGGCCCGGGCGAGGTATGGGCGCTCCGCCGTGGCATTTTAGTGCCCTGATGGTGGCCACTATCACCGCGCAGTTGGGTTTGAGCCCGCTGAAGCGACATTTCAGGTTCCAGAATTTCTCAAAGCCGATGTCAGCGCCAAAGCCGCTCTCAGTTACCAGATAGTCGGTAAGCTTTAATCCTATCCTGTCGGCAATAACCGAAGACTGGCCTATGGCAATATTTGCAAACGGTCCTGCGTGGACCAGGCAGGGTTGACCTTCAACAGTCTGCATGAGGTTGGGATTGATGGCCTCTACCATCCAGGCGGTCATGGCGCCGGCCACTTCGAGATCCTCTGTCGTAACGGGCTTTCCTGTCCGGTCATAGGCAAGCACTATACGGCCCATACGTTCCCTGAGATCCTTGAGGTCATTTGCTATGGCAAGTATTGCCATGATTTCTGAACTGACGGCTATGTTGAACCCGCTTTGCATTGTAAGGCCATCCATCCGGCCCCCCAATCCAAGCGTAATGTTTCTCAAAGCCTGGGCGCAAAAATCCATTATCCACCTGAACTCCACGCTCTTGGGGTGGATATTGAGACGCTTCAGTCCCCTCTGGCCCAACTGTTCGTCTGTATAATTGGACTCGTGCTGCATGCGGGCGGTCAAGGCAGTCATGCCAAGATTATGGGCATTCATGATGGCGTTGATATCACCTGTGAGCCCGAGAGAGAATCTCGAAAGCGGAATGACCAGCGAAAGGCCTCCTCCTGCCGCACTGCCCTTGATGTTGAAGGTAGGTCCTCCGGATGGCTGCCGTATGGCGCCCATCACGTTCCTGCCCCTCTTCCCGAGGCCTTCCATAAGACCTACTGCACAGGTGCTTTTACCCTCACCCAGGGGAGTGGGTGTAACAGCAGTCACGTCGATGTATTTCCCATCCGGCTTGTCCTTGAGACGTTCTAACACCTTGGCATAATCGATTTTTGCCACATGGTGGCCATAAGGAAGAAGCTCTTCCTTTTCAAGGGCCAATTCCTCACCAAGCTGATATACGGTTTTCATGTTTTCTTCAGCAGCTTCGGAAATCTGCCAGTCTTTCATTTTAGTTGGATCTAGTCTCATTAGAAGATTCTCCTTTGTAAAAATTTCTGGACGTAGACCCGAACATGATATAAATGGGAGTTCCCATTTATTTAAAAAGTCCTTGTTGAAGGAAGGTGTCCGGGTTTATGGGTCTTAATTCGTACCAGGTAAATAACTTAAACAGAATTTGTTAATCCCAGACCTCATTAACTACCCTAGATGGATTTTTTTTTCAACAAGGGCCGGGGAAAAATAAATTGGTAGAATTTGCGCCCAGATTTACCATAGATTTAGTCGATCTGATTGAGCAAAACCGCAGGCATAGCAGTGTTATGTTGAGGATTTTGCGATTGAGGATCGATTAAAGATGTGGTGAAGATGGGATGTTAAAATGCCAAGTTATTTTCCCCGGCCCTAAATGGGCCTGGGAAAATCGTGGAGGATAAAAATTGTTGCTGGAAATAGATCCGGAAAGACCCCGTCCTCGTCAGATAAACAGGGTAGCAGAGATATTGAGAAGGGGAGAAATAATCGTATATCCCACAGATACCTGTTATGGCATAGGAGCTGATATCTTTAACAAAAAGGCAATCGGACGGATTTATCAGATCAAGGAGCTTCATAAAAGCTCACCCTTTAGTTTTGTATGCGCAGGCCTCAGAGACATAAGCAAATATGCCTTTGTGACAGATTATGCCTACCGAATATTGAGACGTTTCCTGCCCGGCCCTTACACCTTTATCTTGGAGGGATCCAGGGAAGTTCCCAAAATGATGCTTACAAAACGCCGCACTGTTGGAATCCGTATTCCATCTCACCCGATCTGTGAGGCAATAGCTGAGGCACTGGGGAACCCGCTCATAAGTACCTCAGCTGTCATAGGTGATGGACCTGTATGGTCAGATCCCAAAGAAATTAATGAAGTCTTGGGAAAGAGATTGGCTATGGTCGTAGATTGCGGAATTATTCCTGCAGTCCCATCAAGCGTGATATCGTTGGTGAATGACGAACCCCTGGTGCTCAGAAAGGGTAAGGGTAATGTCTCGATCTTTACAGATGCTGAATTTTGAATGTTGAGTCCTGAATTATGGAAGAAAATTAGACTTCAAGTCCTTGCCTGTCTTGAAAACTACGCGGTAACTTGAAGGGCATACTGTGAGCAAACCTGTCTTGGGGTTCACAAATTTACGTTCCTTTTGCCTGTGTAGTGAAAAACTTCCTATTCCCCTGATCTCTATCCTCCTTTTTTCTTTAAGCGCTGAAATCATCGTGTCGAAGACCACGTCTACTACGGTTTCGAGGTCCTTTTTCATGTGTTGCGAAAAATCCTGCTGCAACCGGACAACAAGATCACCCTTCAATATGGACTGTGGATGTTGCTCAGAGCCCATAGGAAACCGGATTGTCTGTGGAAGATCCCAGTAAATGCCGGAGAGCATTGCCCAAGGTCTTTGCCCCTTCTTCCCGTAAAAATTCCCTCATGATTGAAATGCGGTCTTTCTTGGGGTAGACGAGTTCCGGCCTCCCTTCTATTCCCGCCAGACCGGCAGCCTTGTCTACAGCCACGCTGAAGTTGCCCAGTTCGTCCACCAGTTTGGCATCCAGGGCCTGATGACCTGTCATAATACGTCCGTCGGCAATGGCTGAGACCTGGTCTTCAGGGAGCTTTCGGCTTTTGGCTACTGCCGTTACGAATTGCTTTTGTATGTCTTGCATTACTCCCTGGAGTAAGGTCTGCTCATCTTCTGTCATATCTCTGGTGATGGAGCCCAAATCCTTGAAAGCCCCACTCTTTACCACGGTTGTCTTGATCCCGAGTTTCTCCAGCAGACCTTCTATATTGGGCACCTTCATAATAACCCCAATACTTGCCGTCACCGTGCCGGGGTTGGCCACAATATGCCTGGCACCTAAAGACGCATAGTACCCACCTGATGCTGCTACTGTGGCAAGAGATGCCACTACGGGTTTTTCCTGGTCCAGCCTCAGGATCTCTTCATATAGTTCCTGAGATGCCCCAACTGCACCACCAGGGCTGTTTATGCGAATTACTACGGCCTTAATTTTCTTATTATAACGAAAATCCCGCAGGGCCTTTATAGTAGCCTCTGGCTCAGTTATAAGGCCTTTGATATCCACCACTCCAATTTTATCTCCGTGGTAGACCGAAGGACCGATAACCATGCCCTTTGTTGTCCATAATATTAACAGAAAAAAGGCCAACATAATGAGTATGGTAAACCCTCCGATGGTGGCCAGAGCTACCAATAACGGATGGGCATATCGGCGTTCTTTGCGTGTCCGCAACTCTTGCATGATCCCAGCTTATTCCTTCTGGTCTTTGTCTTCCTCAGAGCGAGCACGATTGCGCTGTACTAGTTCTTCCTGAAGCAAGCTGCCCAAAGTATTACCGGCAGACCTGTCGATGCCGCTGTATTCATCAAAATGTGAACGTTCCTCATCTTCAGATATTCGCTTAACAGAGAGGCCAATACGCCTCTCCAGAGGGGCTACATGGATAACCTTGGCACTGATTTCATCTCCCACCTGAAACATTCCAACCGGGGTCTTGATCTTGCCGGGCCCCAACTCAGAAATGTGAATCAGGCCTTCCACTCCCTCTTCAAGCTCAACAAATACCCCAAAATCCGTTACATTCGTCACCTTGCCGGCAATCTGGCTATCGACAGGATATCTCTCCGGAGCCGACTCCCATGGATCAGGATGAAGCTGTTTAACGCCCAGGGAAAAACGTTCTTTTTCCTTGTCGATATTGAGCACTACGGCCTGGATAGTTTCCCCTTTTTTATAAATCTCATTGGGATGTTTGATCCTTTTGCTCCAGGAGAGGTCTGAGATATGAACAAGCCCGTCTATACCCTCCTCAATGCCTATGAATAAACCGAACTCAGTGATATTCTTTACTGTTCCCTCAATCACTGTACCAATTGGATAGCGATCCCGGACCAGATCCCAGGGGTTGGGTTCTATCTGCTTTAGCCCCAGAGATATCCTCTGAGCCTTGGAGTCAACCTTGAGCACAATTGCCTCGACAACATCTCCTACATTAACCATCTGGGACGGGTGACGTATACGCTTTGTCCACGACATCTCAGACACATGGATTAGGCCCTCTACGCCTTCCTCGAGTTCTATAAAGACACCATAATCAGTGAGGCTTACCACCTTGCCGGTCACTTTTTCTCCCACAGGGTACTTTTCTTCCACTCGCAACCAAGGATCCTCAGTAAGCTGCTTCATACCCAAGGAAACCTTTTCACTTTCACGATCAAATGTGAGAACCTTCACTTTAATTGTGTCACCCACATTAAAGAGCCTGGAAGGATGTTCTACGCGTCCCCATGACATGTCAGTGATATGGAGAAGTCCATCGATCCCTCCAAGATCCACGAACACGCCATAATCAGTGATATTTTTGACATCTCCTTCTCTGACCTGTCCTTCCTCAAGAGAAGCCAAGGTATTAACCCTTTTCCCTGCCATCTCCTTCTCCAGAAGGAACCTGCGGGAAACCACGATATTCTCTCTGCGGCGATTACACTTCAGGATAGCACATTCTATAGTCTGATTTGCAAGGGCCTCGGGATCACGAACAGGCCTGAGATCGATTTGAGAAAAGGGTAAAAAAGCTGTTACTCCGCCCTTGCGGTCGCCAATTCGCACAGACAAGCCACCTTTTACTCTGGATGCCACGGTAGCCTTTACAGGAGTTTCTGCTTCAAATGCCTTTGTTATTTCTTCCCATACTTGACGGCGGAGGGCCTTGGAATGGGAAAGTCTTAACATTCCCTCGTCAGGGTCCCAACGTTCAAGCAGCACCTCTACAGTATCTCCTGAGGAGACGGTTATCTCTCCTTCTTCGTCACGAAATTCCCGAATCGGGATTAGACCTTCTGATTTATATCCGACATCGATCATAACGGATTCCTTGTCGACGCGCACAACAGTACCTTTGAGGATTTCTCCTTCCTGAAAGGTGCGAAGACTTTGCTCAAAAAGGTCTTCAAACTGGCCCATGTCACCGGCTTCCTCCAGCGACATATTTTCTTCTAAAACCCCGGAATCTGTTTGAGAAGTTGCGGCCTCTTGATCAGAGGCAGCAGTTAAAGTTTGTTCCTGGGTTACCTCACTCACCACTTTTTCCATTACCCAATACCCCTCCTAAAAAAACGAATGATGCTTTATACCAGGACAGCTTACAAAGTTCAATGGGTATAAAAGCCAACATAAAGGTTTACTAAAGACTCGAACTCACAGTCTATTAATGCCTAGTGCCTAAGGAACGGGAGATAAATAAGTTGAACAAAAATTAACAGGATTTTTTGTTGTATTC
>JAGGRV010000635.1 GCA_021159445.1 Deltaproteobacteria bacterium
ACTTGAAGTACAGGGAGTACGTCTGCGTACCCTCCGCCTCGCATCTGCAGCACCATGTAAACGCTTACAGTTCGGTGGGTTGCGGTAAAACGGGCGTTGTAATCCCGTGAACGGTTACGATCTTGGAAACCACTAAGTTTAAAACATTTAAGTTTTTTCCACCAACATTCCGAAAACTTAAAAAGACAAGTAATATATGATTACACTGCAAAAAGTCTGAAGCAACGCCGCAGATTGGGTTTTTTCAGCGGAATCAGACATTATTCGCCCGTGGTAGGGAAAAGAAGTGTGACGGAACCGCAAGAGGCGGTCTGTTGAAACCATAGGAGTAGGATTCCATGAAATCCATGATTAGACATATATTAATCCAAGGCCTGTTCATAATATTTCTTTTCCTTTCCTTTGGTTTATTCAATGTCAATGCATCATCAGATGTTCCAAGGAGGATTTTTATTCTGCACAGTTATGAGGCCGGCCATATCTGCGGACAACCGCAACATAACGGGGTTATTGCAGCGTTGGAAAAGGCCGGATTCAATAAAAAAGAAGGCCTCGAAATCGAAACGTACTATATGGACACCAAACGAAAAAACAATACTCCGAAACTCATGATGGTGCAGACTCGCAAAGCTTTGAAAAAAATCCGTTCATTTAGTCCACAGGTCCTTGTAACGTTAGATGATAATGCCTTTCGCACCGTTGCCTTAGATCTGGTCGATTCACCAGTTTCCATAGTCTTCTCAGGAATGAACAATCAGCCGGAACACTACAACCAAATTAAACCTTGCATCGATTCCAGGTCCCATCCAGGTCACAATATCACCGGTGTCTATGAAAAACTTCACATTGTTGATGCTATCCGAGTCCATACAAAGCTCTTTCCGGGTCTAAAAAAAATCAGGATATTTGTGGATCCATCCCGAACTGGTCAGGCGATCTCAAAACAGATCAAGATCGAGATCAAAGAAGGATCAATTGCCTGTGACTGGGAAGTGAAAGTAACGAGGAACTGGGAAGAGTATCAGACAGAGATTCTCGCAACAAACATAGATTCAGATGTGGGCGCCATTTATCCTGCAGCCCTCCTGCTCAGAGACCGTAAAGGAAAGACTTATACAGCCCCGGAAATCCTTGCCTGGACTGTTCAAAACTCAAAGAAACCTGAAATAGCCTTGAATTATGCATTTACCTATTTAGGCTTGTTTGGAGGAGCGGCTGTGGATTTTTACTCCATGGGTTGCCAGGCTGGTCAAATGGTGGCCAGGATTCTCAGGGGAGAAGATCCGGGCAACATACCCATAGAAGATGCTCGGAGATATGCCCTGGTATTCAATATAAAAAGGGCTGAACAACTTGGCATCAAAATCCCTTCAGATATTCTCATGGCCGCAGACGAGGTGGTTTTAGACAGTCCGTAGCTCAGGGATACTAAATGGCTTCAAAGAAAAGATTCTCAAGGTTTATTGCCTGGACCCTGATTGTATTCGAAGGGGTATCCCTCACCCTGGTCGTGGGTATTCTTTACGCTACCCTCAGCAGGAGCATGGACCATGAGTTTTACAATAAGCTCCAGGTACAAGAAAAAGAAGTGAGCATGGCTCTAAGTGATCGCTTGAACATGTTGGAAACACGCGTTCGGGAAATCAGCTTGAACAATGCAGTTCGGGTAAGCCTGATGCTTGGAATAAAAAACCAGCTTCTGGAGCTTATGGTAAGGCAATACCCGTTTGCCAATGGGAGTTTCTTTTTTGTCCAGGAAAGGGATGGCTCTATGTTCATCCCGGAATTGCCGGGGAGTTTGGTGGCCTTAAAACCATATTTGCAAAAACTTGTTCAGAAAAAGGATTTGCAAAAAATCGAATTCAAGAATTTTGGAGATGGTCTGTTTTTATCGCTTTTTTCCATTCCCATCAACAGGAAGGACGATCGTCTGGGCACGGCCTATGTTGTGTATGACCTGTCCCAGGATACGCATTTTTTGCAACGAATTCTCGGGAAATCCCACTCCAAATTGTTTATTCAGACTCCAGGGCATCTTGTAGATATACGTACAGGCCGGAGCAAAACCATCCCTGAAGGAATCCGGAATCTCACAGCCAACGGATCTGATCATCCCCTGACAGATCTGTTTCCTGGCGAGAGTCTTATTCCTCTGGAAATGTTTCCCGGCCTTTTTTATGCAGCTTCCTCCGAACCCCTCCAAAAGGAAAAATCATCTCTGATCTTTAAACTCGTTTTTCTCTGCGTTGCGATCTTTCTTTTGACCCTTCTGGTCTCCTTCCTGATCGCCCGAAAGGTGAGTAATCCTCTTGAGAGTATGGCCAACCAAGCGTTGGAGATTGCCAGAGAACCATCAAGTCCTTCCCTACAGCTTCAAGAGGAAAAACTTGAGTATATTGAGTTTCGTAACCTGGCCTATGCGTTTAATCAAGTCCTGATAAGCCTTTTGGAGACCCAGGAGAAATTGCAAAGAAGGGCAAAGGAACTTGATGCCTCAGAAAAGAGATACCGAAGCCTTGTGGAAACAAGCCCTATAGGTATCCTTTCCATGGATAAAGGATGGAAGATCGTCTTTGCTAATCAGACCCTGGAAGAAATCACGGATTACAGCCAGGCGGATCTTTGTTCCATGAATTTCTGGGACATGGTCAGTTCGGATGAACAGGACAGGATGCGCCAAACAGGAGAGAACTATTTGAGGCAAGGCATGCAGAAAGGCTGGGAGATCCGTTGGATCCGTAAAGATGGCCAGCCTATCTGGGTAGAGTTCCGGGCTATACGAATTGAGGAAGTAGGCAAACAGGCAATCCTGGTAAATGTAATGGATGTCACGGAGCAAAAGCTGGCGTATGAAGAAAAAAAGGAACTCCAAACCCAGCTCCAACATGCACAGAAGATGGAGGCCATCGGATCTCTGGCCGGTGGTATTGCCCACGACTTCAACAACATCCTCCTTCCTATCATCGGATATACCGAGATGGCTATGACCGATGTGCCTCAAAACAGCCCGATCGGAAAAAACTTGGCAGAAGTTCTCAAGGCAGCGGATCTCGCAAAGAGTCTGGTCCAACAAATTCTCACATTCAGCCGTCGAAGTGAAAAGGAACGTAAGCCACTGAAGATTCAACCCATCATAAAAGAATCGCTCAAACTGTTGAGGGCATCATTACCATCCACCATTGAGATCCGTAAGAACATAGACAACGAGTGTGGGGCCATCCTGGCTGACCCCACACAGATCTATCAGGTGATGATGAACCTCTGTACCAACGCCTATCATGCCATGCGCGAAAAAGGCGGGATATTGGAAGTAACTCTGACAGAGGTGAATATTGATTCTCCTGATTTACCCCCCAATCTGGATTTGAACCCAGGACCATACCTGAGACTCGTCATAAGCGATACGGGCCATGGCATGGACCGCACAGTTGTGGAACGGATCTTTGACCCTTATTTCACCACCAAGGGCCCGGGGGAGGGTACAGGCCTGGGTCTTTCCGTGGTACACGGGATTGTCAGGAGTCATGATGGATATATCACTGTTTATAGTGAGCTTAGTGAGGGGACTACATTTTATATCTATCTACCCCTAATCGATGTCGATACGAAGGTACCTGAAGCCATATCCACCGAGCCGGCTCCAAAGGGTGAAGAATATATCCTGTTCGTGGATGACGATGAGCAGATCGTTAATGTGGTGCAACAGATTTTAGAGCGACTTGGCTACTGTGTTGCAGCGCGGACAAGCAGCGTTGAGGCGCTGGAGGCATTCCAGGCGCAATCGGGAAAATTTGATCTGGTGATAACCGACCTGACCATGCCGAATATGACAGGCATAGAGTTGGCTAAGAGGCTCATTGACATCAGGTCAGATATCCCAATTATCCTTTGTACTGGATTCAGCGAAACGATTTCAAAAAAGAAGGCCGAGGCGATTGGCATTCGGGAGTATGTCATGAAGCCTATTACGATGCATGGCCTCGCCATGACCATCCGGAAAGTGCTGGATAAAGACAAAGGTTGAAAAAAACTGGCCTTTTGCAAAAGGCTCATACGTCTGTCAGATCGCTCATGCAGATACAGGGCACGGTTCCAGGCCGGTGGCAGAACTTACTCGGACAGGCTTCATATGGGTAATCCTGCTCTTTTTAGAAGACATGATTCCATTGAACTTATAAACAAAATAGATTTCGTCCAGCCATATTCCCACAAAGAATGCAATAGAAGCCCAAAATCCAATATAAACAATATCAGCCTGGAAAGAAATGCAGTTGATCCATAAGAAGATATTGGGTGTAGAATGTGTTATATAAATGTCGGTAGCGTGTGGGGCATCTTTTTTACTAAATTTACTGGCAGAGTAGGCAAAAAATTTAATTAATAAAAACATTGAACACACTGTTATCCCTTGCGTAAGAAAGAGAGTTGAATTTTCTAAGTTCCCTAATATTAGATCAAATATGTTGGTCGGAGTAAAACGGTATGCGCTTAAAAAAGATACCATGATAACTGAAAGTATGCCGAGCCATTTCCAGTGTTCGGCAAATTTACTACTTTCAACCGGCTTCCTTATCCGAATAGATTGAGCTATACATGTAGGCACAATCATGGAAATGATCATAACGGCAAGAAAGGGCATAAATAAAGTATAGAACGAAATGTTACCAAAACACAAGAGCCCAGCTATAACCAAAGGAGACAAGAGAGAGAGCAAAAACGTTTTTTCAATAGCTAAATATAAACTCCCACCCCAAAGCAGAGAGAGTATAGGCGCTGTAAATGCCGGTGGCATAAGAAAAAGCATTACCAAATTTGATGCCACATTATCTTTCATTAATAGAAACAAACTTCCGGCTAAGGCAAACTTTAAGCACCAAAGAAACAAGAATCGCTTTTTCAAATTAAAAGAATTCATTATAGAACTTGTGTTTAAACCAAGTGTAATAAAGAAAGTGCTAACGCCAAGAAGTATGCTTGTTATTATCAAAAAAGCAAAACTATTTAATGGAAGACCAGTGACAGCTTTTGCTAAAATGCCAAAAAGGGCGGCTGCAATGATTATCCAAGAAGAATGATAAGTAAGACGATCTGAAATCTCTTTTAAGAGCTTTGATTCAGATTTTATATAACCTACTAAATCCTTTTCGCTCATTGGCTTGGCATTTGGAAGACGAAAATCAAAGTAATCATCCACCTTAAGCTCAGCTAGAATCAAGGCAAACATCTCAATAATATACTTATGGCACACAACCAGGATCGATTTCCCTGATTTAACTTTGGGGAGCAATACATCGTAATAGTATTTGCGAACTCTGCGATACATATTCTTAAAGGTCTCTCCAGAGTCCGGACACTCAAGTGGAGAATGGAGCTTTCTTTCATAACCCTTGTAACCGAAGGATTTTTTAAGTAAATTTTTATTCATTTTTGCAAATACACCAAAGTCTCTTTCTCTTACCTCTGGAGATTCGATAAACGGGATGTCTTCCTGTCCTGATTCTCTTAATGCAATTAAGGCCGTTATTTTGGTTCGAGTAAGATCGGAAGTGTGAACTTCGTCAAATTTAAGTCCGTTTTTCAAAATCATTTGTCCTGCTTCTTTTGCTTGCCTCTTTCCAAGATCAGAGAGAGGGACATCAATGCTTCCGGCAAGGTAGTTTTGCTCGTTTGCGTGCGTTTCTCCGTGTCTTATGAAATATATTGAGCCTTTCATCGCGCCATATCCTTTTAAAATTTTTGTGGAGGGATTAGGAAATAGAAGTTAAGCTAGCAACCAGCAATGTGTGTGCCAGCTTTTGCATCACGGATGCGCAGACATAGGACATTTAAAATATTACTGTGATATC
Organism: Deltaproteobacteria bacterium; assembly: GCA_021159445.1. Lineage (GTDB taxonomy): Bacteria > Desulfobacterota > Dissulfuribacteria > Dissulfuribacterales > UBA3076 > UBA3076. Next base: position 5,847 of record JAGGRV010000635.1, read on the forward strand.
AAGTAATTATATTTTTTTAACAAGTGGTAATTTAAAATATTATGTGTGTGAATGCTGGGAAGATAGAAAACGAGGCGCTTTTGCGTCAAAAATTTTAATAGCAAAAAAACCGGCATCCTTCATTAAATCCCAGAAGTAGTTTACACTTCAGACCTCGTTAGGAACGGGAGATAAATAAGTTGAACAAAAATTAATAGGATTTTTTGTTGTATTCAAGGCGCGAGGAGCGAGCATAACGGGTTATGTGATCGACGAGCAACGAAGAAGACGGCAAAAAAGACATTAATTTGTTCAAGTTATTTATTGTACGTTCCTTAAGTGGTCAAAAGTAGTTGATTAGTTAATTGGTTATTATTGTTTGAATTTATATCGTTTGCACAAAAATTGGACACTTGATGTAGTTAAAGGTCTAATATACTGATTTAACATACTTATTTTTTGACTCAACGATTCAACTATTTGACGATCTCTGAAACTGGTGAATGAAGGATGCCCATAGACGAACTGAAAACAGGAAACAGGATCTATGAAATGGACAGAAGAGGCAAAAAAGGCCTTTGAAGCAGTACCGCCTTTTGTGAGGCCCATGGCCAAAAAAGGAATAGAGGCCTATGCCCGGTCCCTTGGGCAGGAAATCATCACTCCTGAGCTTCTTAAAGACGCCAAAAAAAATCTCATGGGAGAACGGAACAAATTCTTTGCCAGAGGAGGAGTGGACCCACTGAAGTACGCCTTTGATCGCAAGATCGCAGTTCATGCCGGGGCCGGGGGACAACCACTTCCTACTGAAGAAGCCTTGCCTACCTGGCAGGCACTTTGTAATAAGCCTGATAGTTCGTCTCGAAGGACAGTTTATATCCATGTCCCCTTCTGCCGGAAACAGTGTCTCTATTGCGGCTTTTTTATGCGTACCTTGCGCCAGGGCGACAGCGCCCGTTACACTGATGCCCTTCTCAAAGAGATAGAGCAGGTCTCAGGGCTTCCAGCCGTGACCAGCCACCCCATACATGCGGTCTATCTGGGAGGCGGGACACCTACGGCTTTAGATGCAGGAGATCTTAAACGGCTGATCGAGGCTGTTTGCCGCCTATTCCCACTGGCTAATGACTGCGAGATCACTGTGGAAGGTAGGGTGACCAATTTCGGAGAAGAAAAGATGCAGGCCTGCGTGGCCGGAGGTGCAAACCGTTTTTCCATCGGTGTCCAGAGCTTTAATACCAGGGTCCGGCAGGACGTCGGACGTATAGCGGACAGAACAGAGGTCCTGGAAATGCTTACTACCTTGACTGACTTGGTAGAAAATAGGGCCGTAATTATTGACCTCATCTACGGACTTCCAGGCCAGACCATGGCTGTCTGGGAAGATGATTTGAGGATCCTGATTGAAGAGACGAAGCTGGACGGCGCCGACCTCTACCAATTGAACGTCTTTAAAGGCAGCCTTTTGAGTCGGGCTGTAAATCAAGGTAAGCTCCCGCCGCCTGCTGACATCCCTACTCAGGCAGAGATGTTTTTAAAGGGCAGAGAGATGATGACCGCAGCTCATTTCAGACGCCTCTCCATGTCCCATTGGGGCCGCACTCTCAGGGAGCACAACCGTTACAATACCTTTATCCGCTACGGGGCTACTTGTATCCCTTTGGGCTGTGGTGCCGGAGGGCGTCTTCACGGCCACTATTTCTTTCAGGAGGGGGATCTGAAGACCTACTACAGACGTGTCAACGCAGGGGAAAAACCAGTGGCTATGGCTATTCTCCTGCCTGTTCACTCCCCACTTTTTAGAGACCTTGTTGGACAGATGGAAAATGGCAAAGTGAATCTCTCTGCCCTTGGAGAAAAGCACGGTTTTGACCTAGAGGCAATCTTTTCCCCGCTCCTTGAGCAATGGGAGCAGGCAGGCCTGATACGGAGACCGGGGGACGGATGGATTGAGCTCACAGTGGCAGGGGAGTTCTGGAATGTCAACCTAGCCCAGTTCCTTATTGACTATTTCCAGCGCTATCATCAGAAAAATGCCCAGCCAGGTTCCATGGCACTTTAACCCCATGGCATGTAATTATTCACTTTCCCCCCTGACAGCCAACAGCCTTTTTCAGGTTTCAAAGCA
>JAGGRV010000572.1 GCA_021159445.1 Deltaproteobacteria bacterium
CCGCGGTTGAAACCCTGCAAAAGCCTATCGGCTGCCAGGGAGTGTGAACGGTTACAAACAGGGAGTTCATTCCGCTATGGTATAAGAAAGAAGCTTGGGCTTCGCAACTCAAGTAACACTGGGGAAAAGATGAACGACCTTGTCGTATCCTACAGGCAGAAACACGATGGCATAAGTTGGTCCGAGTCTGGCTCAGTATCACTGGCATCAATTGAGGTATTGAAGAGGAACAGGAAATGGGCAAAATGGTTTGAGGAAGGCGATCTGGAATTCAATTTGGCTGCATAGAGGCGATCCTGTGACATCCTTGAGATTGCTTCGCTGATGCACACATCGATTGCACAGGTCGAAAAATAACAAAAGGGAGTTACTTGCGTCCCTCAGATCACATTACTCTCCTAATACGACAACGTGCGCATCTTAAAATATCAAATTCTCTTGATTATGGCTATAAAGATGGCTATAATAGGCAAAAAATACAACATGGCAAGGAGGTGGTAATAATGCAAAAGCAATTTTCCATAGCTGAAGCAAAAAACAGATTGCCCTCCATCATCCATTATGTCGAAAAGGGGCCATATGTCGAATTAACCAGGCGAGGCAAACCGGTTGCTGTATTGCTGTCGATTCAGGAATATGAACGGCTTAGTCGCAAATATACGGGATTTTGGAGTGCCATTTCGGAATTTCGGCGAAAGATTGAGGATGAAGGGATTGAGATCTCTGATAGGGATTTCAAAGGGCTTCGAGACCTTTCTGCCGGAAGAGAAGTCGAGTTGAAGTGGTGAAATATCTCCTTGATACAAACGTACTTTCAGAGGCCGTGAAAACAGCCCCGGATAAATCGGTTCTGAAGATGTTTGAAAAGCGCCAGCACGAAATAGTTACTGCTGCGCCGGTTTGGCATGAGCTTCAATTTGGTTGTCAGCGTCTTCCTCGGTCCCGTAAACGCGAAGTTATCGCTTCATTCCTTAACGACATTGTAAAACGCACGATGCTTATTCTTCCTTATGACGACAGGGCAGCAGAGTGGCATGCAAGAGAGCGTGCCAGGTTATCGTCGAAAGGAGCAACTCCGTCATTTGTTGATGGACAGATTGCGGCAATAGCCAATGTGAATGGTCTGATTCTCGTAACACGGAACATTGACGATTTCAAACTGTTCTTAAGACTGAAGATTGAAAACTGGCATAATGCATGAACTATATATTCATCGTTTCTCTCTTGAGTATTGAGCCCCAATAAATCCAAAGAAAAGAATTTATAAACCTCAGAGCACTCTGCGAACTCTGTGAGAGATTATCGTAAATCCTGTCTGAAAATGTTTTTGGTCGGGAGGGAAAAATCTCCCGGCCTGGCCTCAGAAAAATGCAACATTTTACCACGCATTTTCAAATGGTCATTTTTGCTACAATTTTGTGTGGCCGCTAACAATCCCGGTACACTGCGCGGCCGCATGCGAAAATATGGTATTAAAAGACCGTAGAACTGGCCGAAAAAGACGCAAAAGGGTTTTTGAGTTGACAATATGCTTTCCTTACCATATTATGTGTTTGTAAGGAAAATATCATAATATTACGGGAGGAAAAATCCATGCAATCAGTCATTACCTCAAAGTTTCAAACCACCATTCCAAAAAAGGTGCGTGAAAGCCTCAAGCTTACCATCAATGATACCCTGGAATGGAAAATTGAGCGCGGAAAGACAGTCGTCATCCCTGTTCAGAAGAGATTCTTAAACTATAAAAATGCGATAAAAACAGGCGCCGGAAAAATTGAAGAAGACATAATATTATCTCGTAATCGCCGGATAGAAAAATATCTGTGAAAAAATATATTATAGATACAAATGCGCTGATATCTTTTGTTACGGACAGAAACCTTGACCAGCAGGGTGAAATAGACAGGCTGTTTAAGAATGCTGCCCATCTAAAAATCCTGGTACTTTGCCCGCAAAATGTTTTGACTGAATTTGTTTATGTAATGGATAAAGTATATCAGATCCCAAAGCCGGAAATAAACGAAATAGTCAAGGACTTCATCGATATGCCAGGTATCGAAGTTGTTCATGATCTTAATATAAAAACTCTCTTAGCTTACTGGCCTGAGCATTTTAAAGATTACGGTGACGCTATCGTTGCAGCGCTTTGCAAGAATACCAAAGGAGCTATGATCGCAACGTTTGATCATAAGTTCAGAGTAGAATTGAAGAAGCTTGGACTTTTCGTATATTCCTTCCCCTCCTTCCTTCCTAAATAGCCTATCAAGGGATTTCCCCCGATTTATTGAGAAAATACAAATTATTGACAAAATCACACCCCATCAAATATAGCTAATCATATTTATTAACCTGGTATGTTTGATGAGATTTCTTCAATTACAAAACATTGAAAAATTATACTTTGGGCACGAGGATATTGCGCGTGCGCTTGAGTGGTTGATTTCCCGGAGAGGCCCCTTTTTTTCTTTAGCGAGAGCGGGGGAAGCTTCACTGACTTGCTAAAATCCGCAAACAAAGCAAAAAATAATTTATTTGCGGATTCAATTCTTGCATTGACAAAATCCGCAAACACAATATGATAATTTCTATTTGCGGATTTTTTTGACTTCAGGAGACCGGTCATGTTTGTGGGCAGGAAAAACGAGCTGAACCTGATAGAGGACGCATATCGTACGGGAAAAGACGAACTTGTCGTGCTGTACGGCAGACGCAGGATCGGTAAAAGTAGTCTAGTGAAACATTTTGCCGAGAAAAAATCATCCTTTTATGAATTTGAAGCCCTGGAAGGCGAGACGACCCATCGGCAGATTGAACATTTTTCGCAGCAATTGCAAAAACAGGTCGATGACCCCATCCTTGATAGTGTCCGGTTTAAAAATTGGGAGCAGGTATTTACATACCTTACGGAAAAGATTTTCAAAAGAAAAACCAGGACAAAAAAAATCCTGTTTCTCGATGAGCTGCCGTGGATGGCCGCCGGCCGTAGCCGACTGGTTTCACTTCTCAAGTATTACTGGGACAACCATTGGAAAGGCAGGCATGTCATGCTGATCCTTTGCGGTTCTGTGGCTTCGTTTATGGTGAAAAAAGTACTTCAGTCGAATGCCCTTTACGGGCGCACCACCCTTGAAATTCTCCTGAAAGGCCTCACTCCAGGGGAAGCTGCCGATATTTTGAGTAAAAGGAGTGGGGAAGAAATCTTAAACTATCAACTAATTTTTGGCGGGGTGCCGAAATATCTTGAGCAGATCAACCCTAACCGTTCGTTTAATAAAAATATGAATACCCTGTGTTTTTCCCCGCATGGGACCATGCTCAACGAGATTGAGCGCATATTCTACAGTCAGTTTAGAGAGCCGCGGACCTATGCCAAGATAATCAATCTTCTGAAAAACGGTATCTTTTCAATGGGTGAAATCAGCACGAAAACCAAAATTCCTTCGGGTGGGGGGCTGAAGCAGTATCTGGAAAATCTTGAACGGGCTGAGATGATCAGGTCCTTTATACCGTTTGACCGCAGCCAGAATTCCAAATTCAGAAAGTACACGCTGGCGGATGAATTTCTGGTCTTCTTTTTCAAGTATATCGAGCCGAACTTGCAGGCCATAAAAGAGAGCAGCTCCCGAAAGCTGTTCGAAACCTTGACGCAAAGAAGTTTCGATGTCTGGTTGGGCTTTGCTTTCGAACGGTTTTGTCTCAAACATGCAGGAATGCTGGCCTCTATCATGGAGTTTGCCGATGACTTATTGCTGGCTTCGCCGTACTTTGAAAGGAATGATGAACGATTTCAGATCGATCTTTTATACAAACGAGCTGATCGCGTCATCACGGTGTGTGAAATCAAACATCACAATAAGAAGATCGGGACACATATTATCCCGGAAATGGAACGAAAATGCACGCTGGTGAAACTACCCCGCGGTTATGCTGTTGAAAAAGCGCTGATCAGCCTTTATGGCCCGGACAACTCCCTTAAGGACGCAGGCTACTTTCACCATTTCGTGACACTGGATGATATCCTCAGCCCTATTTGAATTGAGGTAAGCGGAAAAGAATCACGTCAAATTTGGCCATCTCTCTGTCGACCACGGTCAGGATTCATTATAACCTTGGTTTATTGCTTTGCCATTTAAAAAGGGGTTCGGAAGCAGAAGTCGCGCTGACAAGAGCGATGACCCTTGAACCGGACAACATGGATTATCTCTATGTGCTGGCGGATTATTATGCTTTGTTAAAAGGAGTAAATTTCGTAAGGCAAAGCCCATTGCGGAGAAGATGGTTGCCAGTCATCCTGAAGTGCAAGTCGGCCATAAAAAAGAGCCGAAAAGTTTAAAAGAAAGAAGGAGGTTAAGCCGGTAACCCAGACGTCAATAACCAAAAGCTCCCATCACAGAGCCGTGCAATTGCGTAAAGTTGCAAGTGCCCCACAACACGTTCACACGTACCGGAGTTACTCAACCCCGATTTCAAGGCAGTGAAGTCGCCCGATATCAGATTCGGGGTCTCAGATATGGACTCTTTTCACGGCCCGCTTTTCACGCGAAGTGACTTTTACCTTGTATTTTCTGCTACAATTGGTTTTTTGTATATGTTGGAACTGGGGCAGGTGGCAAACTCCCATGGCATGACACATAAGTGATTGATGCGCCACTTTTGCTTGAACGTTGACAATGAAAGCGGACGGATGGTGATCTTGGAGCTAACCGGGACAGGTATCACCGATTTATCACCTTTGAAACAGATGTTGGTTCAGATACTGGATCTGAGGGGACTACCCATAACAGACCTGAGTTCCCTGGAGGGCATGTCGCTCGCACAATTGTACCTTGAAGATACAGGTGTTGAGGATTTAAGCCCGCTAAAAGGCATGCCCCTTGTAAAACTCTACGTTAGCAATACAAAGGTGAAAGATCTAAAGCCCTTACATGGTATGCCACTGGAATACCTGAACCTTTTTGGCACCAGGGTTGATGACCTTACGCCCCTTCGTGGTATGCCGCTCCAATTTCTATGGCTCAACGAAACCCCGGTTTCAGATATATCCGCATTGGCGGATTGTCCGCTTGTCAGCCTGACGCTTCATAAAACCCGTGTTGAGGATCTGGGCCCTCTGGCAAACAGCAGGCTCAAACGGCTTCATATTGGTGAAACTCCGGTGAGCGATCCGACCTCTCTCAAGGGGCTGCCCCTGCAACGGCTGATTTTCACATCCGGACGGATTACTAAGGGTATTGAAATCGTACGTAACATGAAATCCATTCAAAAAATCGGTCCATCATTTGAAAACCGCATGAACCCGGAATAGTTCTGGACCTTGTATTCACAGGGTAAGTTTGAGTAAAATCGCTCAATTTAGGTGAAATTAACCATTGGCTTGGAGTGATGGAGTACCGGAGTATTAGAGAACACTCTTTTCAGTCGTATTCGACGTTCCATATTTGGAGGTCCCATTAATCCTGAAACCGGGCGGAAACGCAAACGGGCTGTATTCAACAACCTGATTTTGCATATTCACCCGCGGGCTGTTCCGGAACAAACGCTGAAATTCACATATACCTGGGGTCTCGGAGGTATGGCTGTTGTACTGGTGATGCTTCTGCTGATCACGGGAATCTTGTTGAAGCTTGTATATGAGCCTTTTCCAGGCACGGCATACGATTCAATTATACTGATTCAAAATGATGTCTGGTTTGGGCAGCTTGTTCGAAATATTCATCATTGGAGCGCAAACATCCTTGTTATTGTTGTTCTTCCACACATGCTGCGGGTCTTTTTTACCGGGGCCTTTCATCACCCCCGCCAGTTCAACTGGATAATTGGTCTTTTCCTATTCTTTTTCGTGCTCATCTCGAACTTTACCGGATATTTGCTGCCATGGGACCAACTGGCATTCTGGGCAATTACGATTTCCACAAGCATGGTCGAATACATACCAGGTGTGGGATCATGGCTTCAAAAAGCGATTAGAGGCGGTTCAGAAATCGGGCCGGAGTCCCTGAAGATCTTCTTCACCTTTCACACTACAATTCTCCCTGCCTGTCTTGTCATACTCATGCCCTTTCACTTCTGGCGTGTGCGAAATGCCGGAGGTGTAGTCATGCCCCGGCCTTCCAAGCACCATTGGAGGATAAGGCTAATCCGGGCTTTAGTCCCAATCCGGCCAAGGCCCCCTGGTATTTTCTGGGCATACAGGAGATGCTGCTGCACTTTCACCCCTTGTTCGCAGTTTTAGTTATCCCGCTCCTTGTCACGACCGCACTGATCCTTTTGCCTTATTTGGAATATGATTCAGACAAAACAGGTGTATGGTTTATATCTCAAAAGGGACGCCGGATGGGGATTGTTTCTGCTGTCTTAGCACTTGCTATTACTCTGATTGGCGTAATAGCCGATGAATTTTTAATAGATTTTAGCGCCAAGCTGCCTGGTGTGACACCTTTGATCACTAACGGGCTCCTTCCGGTAAGTATTATCTTGGCGGCTATTATCGGATTCTATATACAGATAAAAAGAAAGTTTTCTGCAACAAATAACGAGGCAATTCAGGCCTTGCTCATCTTTCTGCTGGTTTCGTTCATTATCTTGACCATTACCGGCATATGGTTCAGAGGACAGGGGATGGCGCTGGCATGGCCGTGGAGGATTGGAGTGATGGAGTGATGGAGCAAGATAAAGCAAAAACCTCTCCCCCTGAGCCTTCTCGTCGGAGCTTTTTAAAGAAAGTCTGGATGGGGTTGGGGTTTGTTGCGCTTGCCGAATTTATCTGGCTTGTTGTTGCTTTTTTAAAGCCGCGTAAGCCGTGTATCAAAGAGGGAGATTTTGGCGGGATTATTACAGCCGGTGCAGTTGATGATTTTGCTCCAAATTCCGTGACGGCATTCAGACAAGGCAAGTTTTATCTTTCAAGGCTCGAAGATGGAGGGTTTCTGGCTTCGTCCCGGAAATGCACCCACCTGGGATGTACTGTAACCTTGGATTCAGAAAAAAAGAGATTTGAATGCCCGTGCCATGCATCTGCCTTTGATAACAAGGGAAACGTAATCAACCCGCCGGCCCCCCGTGCCCTGGATCTTTATGCGGTCAGCATTGAGAACGGGATTGTGAAAGTTGATACTGGAAGGAAGGCCCAGAGGAAAAGTTAGGGATATGTTTTAAATCCGGCCCATTCGAAATGGCTGTCAAAAGTAAAAGCTCTCTGGATTTTTTCTTTTTTCATAAGAACAAATGAAATGCAGTCGGTAAAACTGATTGAATGGTCTTCGTATTTGCTAAAGAAGTTAAGCGCCTTTAATTCGTCTGTCTGGTCAGGTCGAAGGATAGTAAGTGCTTTTGATGCATAAATATTGTTTGCTCTTTGAACCGCGAATTCATATCCTGCTCTCCTGCCAAGGAGTGTGAAGGTTTCATCTAAAACAAAGTTGCTGGTAAAACATGTTTCTTTCCTTTTGTTAATTTTCGTCCAGAATTCAACGGATTGCTGATGATATTGATCGTTGCTCAAATACCGCGCTATGAACGCTCCGGTATCTATAAAAATCATTCGCTATTCTCCATAGATATAATTGTCATGGTTCTTAGCGAGATCTGCCGGTGTTTTGCCATGATAAACAGCATCATCGGCAAACAAGGGATCATCAACAGAGTCATTTTTTTGTAAGTTTTCCAGCGAGATCAAGAGGGAATTACGGATGAATTGTCCCAAAGAAATACCCTGCATATTGGCTCGGTTGAGGGCCTTTATTTTTAATTCATGGGGCAGCATTATGGTTGTGCGTTGCATATGGCCTCCTTTATTCGTCTCCATCCCTAAGAATTTTTGTAAGCGTTCACAGGGCACCGCATCTGCTTTGTTGTCGGGCACTTGAAGTACAGGG
>JAGGRV010000581.1 GCA_021159445.1 Deltaproteobacteria bacterium
AGAAGACGGCAAAAAAGACATTAATTTGTTCAAGTTATTTATTGTACGTTCCTTATCTGCTATGGGAGGGTCTCTCTCTTATATTCAGATTTAAAAAGGAGGTTAAGGAAGATTACAGAAACGATGTATCGGTAAAGTTAAAATCGAAAAATAATTACTTAAGAGTATTTATTAAAACATTCAAATGCAAAAAATTCATTATATATTCAACGATAAAATCATTAAGGAGTTTGATCTATGGAAAAAAAAGAAGTTGCAAAGACATCTGAAGCGGAAATTGCTGTTCACTGGAAAGAGGAAGAATTGTTTTATCCTTCTACAAAATTTATTGCTCAGGCGAATCTGACAGACGAATTTGTCTATGATCGCTTTAGCCTTGATAATTTCCCTGAATGCTTCAAGGAATATGCCGACTTACTGGATTGGTACAAATATTGGGATACGACACTTGATACAAGTGATGCACCTTGCTGGAAGTGGTTTGTGGGCGGGAAGATAAATGCGTGTTATAATTGTGTGGATAGGCATCTTGAAAAGAACAAAAACAAGGCGGCAATTCACTGGGTCCCTGAGCCTGAGAATGAACGAATTCAGCATCTTACCTATCAGGAACTCTATGTAAGAATCAACGAATTTGCTGCACTCCTTCGTGACTTTGCGGGTCTGAAGGCAGGAGACAGGGTAACACTTCATATGCCGATGGTGCCGGAACTCCCGATAACCATGCTCGCCTGTGCCAGGCTCGGCATTATCCATTCCGAGGTCTTCGGAGGTTTCAGCGGCAAGGCATGCGCTGACAGGATCGTGGACTCCGGAAGTAATGTATTGATAACCATTGACGGTTATTACCGGGGCGGCAAGCTCCTTGATCATAAAGCAAACGCCGACATAGCTGTTGAACAGGCGGAAAAGGAAGGCCAGACCGTTGATAAGGTCCTGGTGTGGCAGCGTTATCCGGGCAAAAATTCGAGTCCGACGCCCATGGTTGATGGTCGTGATTACTTTGTGAATGACCTGCTCAAGGACTATCGAGGTAAAAGGATCGACCCGGTACCCATGCCTGCCGAGGCCCCCTTATTTCTGATGTACACCAGCGGTACCACAGGAAAACCCAAGGGATGCCAGCACAGTACGGGTGGCTTTCTTGCCTATGTAGCAGGCACATCAAAATATATCCAGGATATCCATCCGGAGGACGTTTACTGGTGCATGGCGGATATCGGATGGATTACCGGTCATTCATACATTGTTTACGGCCCATTGGCCCTGTGCGCATCTTCGGTTATTTTCGAAGGCGTACCTACCTATCCTGACGCCGGGCGGGCATGGAGGATAGCAGAAGAGCTTGATGTAAATATCTTCCACACTGCACCAACCACCATACGGGCACTGAGAAAGGTCGGACCTGACGAACCTGCCAAGTATAATTATCATTTCAAACACATGACTACTGTTGGTGAGCCAATCGAGCCCGAGGTGTGGAAATGGTATCATGAGGTAGTCGGAAAGGGTGAGGCCGTAATAGTTGACACGTGGTGGCAGACTGAAAACGGAGGTTTTCTCTGCAGTACCGTGCCAGCGCTAAGAGCGATGAAGCCTGGGAGCGCAGGTCCTGGTGTACCTGGTATCCACCCCATAATTTATGATGATGATGGAAATGAAATCAAGGCTGGAACGGGAAAGGCAGGAAATATATGCATACAAAATCCATGGCCCGGCCAGTTCCAGACCATATGGGGGGACCGTGACCGATATGTCTCTACCTATTTTGAAAAGTACTGCAAAGACAAAAACAGCAAGAATTGGCGTGATTGGCCATACCTTGCCGGCGATGCCGCCATGCTATCCAAGGATGGATACTTCCGTATCCTGGGGAGGATTGACGATGTAATCAATGTCTCAGGGCACCGGTTGGGGACCAAGGAACTCGAGTCCGCTTCTCTTGACGTCGTTGAAGTGGCAGAGGCGGCAGTTGTACCTGTAGCAGATGAAATAAAGGGAATGGTCCCTGACCTGTATGTCTCTTTAAGGCCCGGATATGATCCCAGTCCGGAATTGGCTGCCAAGATTTCACAGAGTCTCTGTGACTCCATTGGTAAAATCGCAAGGCCGAGAAAGGTCTGGATCGTACCGGATATGCCGAAAACACGCTCAGGAAAAATCATGCGCAGGGTATTGGCAGCCATATCCAATGACAAGGACGTAGGTGACACGACTACATTGGCAAATCCCGATATTGTCGATGAAATCCATAAGATGTCACAGGATATGATAGAAGAGCTGAAAGAGAGCAAAAAGGCGCTGATGAAGGAATAATCCATCGCATTAGAGCGTCTTTTAGAAGGAGATAAATATATGACACAAGTTACAAAAGAACCGGCGCAGGCCTGGGTAACCACCTTTGCAGGCACTGCTATCAACCTGTGTCTGGGCATATTATATGCCTGGAGCATATGGAAATCGTCCCTGGTCAATGTGGACAAGGCTGGTCAAGTCATTCAAGAGGGCATGAATGCAGGTTGGACCTATCTGACCAATGCCCAGGCTGCGACGCCATTTTCTCTATGCATTATCATCTTTGCCTTGTTAATGATCCCTGGAGGCCGCATACAGGATAAATTCGGCCCCAAGGTGGGTGCAACCGTGGGCGGCCTTTTCCTTGCCGCAGGTTGTATCATTGCCGGATTGATGAAGAGCTATGCCGGGCTGGTTTTTGGTTTCGGCATACTTGGCGGCATCGGCATGGGTATTGGTTATGCCTCTCCCACCCCTGCGGCCCTGAAGTGGTTCGGTCCTCACAGACGAGGCCTGGTTGCAGGTCTTGTGGTAGGCGGTTATGGCGGGGCGGCCCTGTATATCGGCCCCTTGGCGCAGTATCTGATTGACCACTATGGCATAACAGGAAGTTTTGTGGGTCTGGGAATACTGTTCGCCGTGGTGGTTATTATTGCGGGTCAGCTCCTGCTAACGCCTCCTGAAGGATATGTGCCTCCAGCCTCTAAAGTTGCGGCAACCGCTAAGCAGATGGCAGCGGCAACCAAGTATAATTGGAATGCCTCTGAGATGGTGAAGACCTGGCAGTTCTTTGCCCTGGTATTCATGTTCATGCTCACTACACAGTCCGGGCTTTTGATTATTGCGAACGCTAAAGGCCTGATGGTACAGGCAGGCAAGAACATTCCATTTCTTGCGGCAAACGCTTGGATTCTTGTCTCGTTTGGAGGTTTTGTCAATGCAGCCGGACGAGTCGGTACGGGTTCTTATTCAGACAAAATCGGACGGATCAATGCGTACACCATAAACTGTACTATATCTGCTCTCTGCCTGTTCTCGTTGCCATTTGTAATTGCGATGCAGAATGTCCTGCTTCTGTTCCTGGTCGTGGGTATTGCTTACTGGCAGTATGGTGGCGGTCTTGCCTTGTTGCCGTCCTTTACTGCCGACTTCTACGGGCCCAAAAACCTCGGATTCAACTACGGCCTGGTATTTCTCGGCTGGGGAGCAGGCTTTTTCATGGCAAGACTGGGTGGTACAATTGAAGATATAACAGGCAGCCTGAACACTGCTTTCTATATCTCAGGGGCCTTGCTGATTGCAGGAGTTATCCTTGCGCGTATCACAACAAGGCCTAAATACGCTGGAGAAAAATAGTAGAAATTGGAAATTGGAAATTGGAAATTGGAAAAAATACAAAGATGTAGATTTGTTACCTAATTTCTAATTTCCAGTTTCGACAAAAAAGGCGCGTGTTAATGCACGCGCCTTTTTTTATAAGGAGATAGTGTATGAAACCTGATCACCTTGATATCCTAAACCCCGGACGCTGTTGCCTCCTGGTCATTGATCCACAGGAGCGCCTCATGAAGGCCATTCATAAAGCAGACAGGGTAATAGCCAATACCGCCCTTATGATACACTGTGCCAAGGCTATGGAGATACCTATTATAGCAACAACACAATATGAAAAGGGCCTCGGACCATTTGTACCTGAGCTTGCCGAGCTGCTTGCTGATGTCACCTGTGTGGACAAAATTGAGTTCAATGCCCTGGCAAACTATAATGTGAAACAGGTCCTTGCCAATCTGCCTGCTGCTGTTGATACTCTGATTATGGTAGGGGTTGAGACCCATATATGCGTTTATCAGACTGCCGTTTGCGCAATTAAAATGGGATACAGGCCATGGATAGTGGCTGATGCAGTATCATCCCGGAAAAAGCGAAATACTAAATTAGCCTTGAGCCGGATGGAAGCCATCGGAGCATCTGTAGGACCGGCAGAGATGGCGGTTTACGAGCTGCTCGGGAAGGCTGGGACTCCAACGTTCAAGGCCATATTGCCGCACCTTAAGTGAGTCAATAGTGAATCATATTTTTCCCTGGACACTAACCGCTCTCAGTATAATAGGGGCAATACTTAACATAAGGAAAAAACGTTCTGGTTTTGCATTCTATACAGTAGCCAACATCGGTTGGATAATCGTGAATATCTATCACGGAATTTATGCGCAGGCGACCCTGTTTATAGTCTTCACCGGGCTTTCCATCTGGGGATGGATCGAATGGGGACGCAAAAAGTGGGGCAGACATGACGGCATTTTTTGAAACCTTTGATCACGGAGCTGACATAGGGATCAGAGGTAGAGGCAAGACATTGTCAGAGGCCTTTGAAAATAGTGCGAAGTCAATGTTTTCGCTCTTGGTGGAAGACCTTGATACAGTCATTCCTGAGAAATCAGTCATAATTTCCTGCGAGTCCTTTGATCTGGAGGGTCTGTTTGTTGCCTGGCTCAATTCCCTTTTGGCTGAATCTGATATGCAAAGGCTGATATTCAGCGACTTCAAAGTTAAAATACAGGACCTTAGACTTTCAGGAACAGCAATGGGAGAACCCTTCGATTTCTCAAGGCACCAGCGAGGGGTGGAAGTCAAAGGAGCAACTTTCACAGAACTAGCAGTCAGACAAGATGGAGATTGGTGGATCGCCCAGTGTGTTGTAGATGTATGAAACTAATGAACATCGAACATCGAACGTCCAACATTGAATGTTGAATGGGGAAAAATGTGGAAACAGAAATAACCGTTGAATGTTCGGTATTGGATATTTGTCTTTCATTCGACGTTGGACGTTCGATATTCGATGTTGGACGTTCATCTTTCAAAAAGTATTTTCGAGGTGAATAATGGAGCTTAAACAGCTAAAACGTCTAGGAGAGTATCAGTGGGAGATCCCCAGGGACAAGGACATGAGGGTACCCGCCCTTGTCTTTGCCAGTGAGGACCTGGTCTCTGATATGGACGAAAAGGTCCGCGAACAGCTCAGCAACGTGGCCTCATTGCCGGGGATTGTGAAGGCTGCTATTGCCATGCCTGATGCTCATTGGGGCTATGGTTTTCCCATTGGCGGAGTAGCGGCCTTTGATCCGGATGACGGCGGTATTATCTCCGTGGGCGGAGTCGGCTATGATATTTCCTGCGGGGTCAGGAACCTGCTGACCGGTCTTACGCGAGACGAGATCCTGCCCCTTCTTGAATCCCTGATTGATCGACTCTTCCGGGTTGTTCCATCCGGTGTGGGCTCTGAAGGCAAAATCAGGCTTAAACCTGCCGAACTGGACGATGTTCTCACAGGAGGTGCCCAATGGGCGGTGGAGATGGGTTATGGGCTTCCTGAAGACCTGGCCCACACTGAAGAGGAAGGAAGACTGGAAGGGGCTGATCCTTCCTGTGTCTCAGACATTGCCAAACGCCGCCAGTATCGTCAGGTTGGGACCCTTGGTTCTGGAAACCATTATCTGGAAATACAGTATGTGGAAGAGATCTTTCACCAGCCTTCGGCCGAGGCCTTTGGTTTGAAACAAGGAGATGTAATAGTGGCAATCCACTGCGGCTCCAGGGCACTGGGGCATCAGATCGGTACTGATTACCTTCAGGTACTTGGTAAGGCCGGCAAGAAGTATCAGATCCCAATCAAAGAAAGGGAGCTTGTGTGTGCCCCAATAAAATCTCCTGAAGGAGAAAAATATTACAAGGCCATGGTCTGTGGAGTGAACTGTGCACTTGCCAATCGGCAGGTAATTACTCATCTTACCCGCCAGGTTTTCCATGAAATATTTCCAAAGGCCGCAGTGAAAAACCTTTATGATGTCAGCCACAATACGTGCAAAATCGAAGAACACAAGGTAAACGGCAAGGTGAAACGCCTTTATGTCCACAGGAAAGGGGCTACCAGGGCCTTTGGTCCAGGCAGACCTGAGGTGCCCGAAGCATTCAAAAACGTGGGTCAACCTGTGCTCATAGGCGGGACCATGGGGACCTGTTCCTATATTCTTGTAGGCCAGGAAACCGGGGAAGCCCTGGCCTGGGGCTCTGCCTGCCACGGGGCCGGCCGTTCAATGAGTCGAAGGGCCGCACTGAAACGCTGGAAAGGCCGGAAGATAATCTCCGAACTGGCCCACAGGGGTATCCTCATACGGGCAGCGAGCTACAGGGGCGCGGCAGAAGAGGCGCCTGAAGCATACAAGGATGTTACAAGTGTAGTGGATTCCACACACAGGGCAGGACTTGCAAGAAAAGTGGCAAAGCTGCGACCAATGGCCTGCATCAAGGGTTGATTAATTCTCCGGCGTCTGCCCCTTCAGGACACGGATACTGAACTATTTTTCCTTCAAAGGTCCGAAACATTGCCTCATCTTTGCCGAATTCAAGCAGATATGAAGGTATCATCATGGCCTTTCCTCCACCACCAGGAAGATCCACAACATAGTTCGGGATACACAGACCACCTATTTTGCCCCACAGACCCTGAATAATTTCCACACCCTTTCTGATATCTGTTCGAAAGTGATCTGTCCCCTGTACTGCATCACAGTGAAAGAGGTAGTAGGGTCTTACCATGATCCTCTGAAGCCCTCGGCACAGATCTCGTATCACTTCCAGGGAATCATTGACCCCTTTTAGCAACACAGTCTGATTGGACAGTGGTATCCCTGCCTTGAGGAGCCTTTCGCACGCCTCCGTGGACTCCGGTGTGATTTCTCTTGGATGATTGAAGTGAGTATTTATCCAAAGGGGACGATGTCCTGCCAACATCTGACACAAATTGTCGGTTATGCGCATGGGAAGCACTACAGGAATCCTGGTACCAATACGCAACACCTCCACATGAGGAACTTCCCTAAATGCCCTTAAAAACTCATCCAACAGACTCAGAGGCATTGTGAGCGGATCTCCCCCGGAGACTATGACTTCACGCACGCCGGGGCTGCCCGCAACATAGTCCACCATACGATAAAGGGCATCTTTTGTACTGCCGGCCTCCGGATTTTTCCATGTACGTTTCCTGTTGCAATGACGGCAGTACGCAGCACATGTGCCGGTTACCATTGCCAGTACACGGTCAGGATATCTGTGAATCAGACCGGGGACCGGCATGTACGACCGTTCGGCCAGGGGGTCTTTTCCTGAACCCGGAAGTGAAAAACTTATCTCTTTGGGATCAGGAATACACTGCTTTCTGATAGGATCATTGGGATCTGACCAGTCGATCAGGGACAGATAATAGGGCGTAACGGCATACCTGTATAGTGCTATGGCATCTCTATAAATTTCTTTCTCAGAGGACGTAAGTTGCAAAAGTTTTGACAGTGCATCAAGTCCCTTAATACGATTTGAAAATTGCCAGCGCCAATCAGACCACTGCTCTGTTTCACCCATATTCATGATTTTTTTCGTATATTCCCCAATCAACAATCAACAATTGTCAATATTCAATTGTCAATTGTCAATTAACTTGATTACTTCCGTGAAATCACTTATGAATTTCTTTGAAAAGACTAATTTTGGTG
>JAGGRV010000314.1 GCA_021159445.1 Deltaproteobacteria bacterium
CCCACCAATGACTGCGCCATGTGAATTATTTCCCCCAAACTGGTCGAGGTCGGCCGGCATCTGAACATCAACCTCATCACCCTGGCGGATGTGGAATCTGTCGAGGGTGAGGCGGGAAATTTTAAGGTCAAAATTCGTAAAACCCCACGTTATATCGACAGCTCCAGATGTACTGCGTGCGGCGAATGTGCCGAGGTGTGTCCTGTCGTATTGCCAGATGAATATGATCAGGGTCTGGCCAAAAGAAAGGCTACCTTCAAGAAATACGCCCAGGCCATACCCGGTTCCTTTTCCATCCAGAAGGGCGACAAGGCCCCCTGCCGTCTGGCATGCCCTGCAGGATTGAATGTCCAGGGTTATGTGCAGATGGTGAAGCAAGGCAAATTCAAAGAGGCACTGAAGATCATAATGAAGGACCTGCCCATGCCGGGGGTACTTGGCAGGATCTGTCCCCACCCTTGCGAAGACGCCTGCCGGCGGAGCAAAATCGATGAGCCTGTAGCCATCCGTGCCCTCAAGCGATTGGCATCGGACCAATTTGATCCCCGTGACATTGAAATTGAATGTCTGCCGTCAAGAGATATAAAAGTGGCCATTGTCGGCTCCGGCCCGGCAGGGCTGTCCGCGGCCTATCACCTGGCAAAAAAAGGGATCCAATCTGTGATTTTTGAGGCATTGCCTAAGGCCGGCGGCATGCTCCGGGTAGGTATTCCGGAATACCGGCTTCCGAGAGAGGTCCTGGACAGAGAGATCGAAGTAATTACCAACCTGGGTGTGGAGATCAGGACCGGGACCGCCCTTGGCCCTGACCTGATTGTTGATGACCTCTTCGCAGAAGGCTTCAAGGCAATCTACCTGGCAATCGGCGCCCACAAGGGCATCGAACTGGGCATCCCGGGTGAAAATGCCAAGGGTGTCCGCCAGGGCGTAGATTTTCTCAGAGAGGTGAATCTGACCGGAAAGACCGATGTAGGGAAAAGTGTGGCCGTTATCGGAGGCGGGAATGTGGCCATTGACGTATCACGTTCAGCCGTCAGGCTTGGCGTAGAAAAGGTCATGATCATCTACCGGCGTACCCGTGCCGAGATGCCTGCCTGGGAGGAGGAAATCCAGACGGCCGAGGCAGAAGGTGTCAGTCTTACATACCTCTCTGCCCCTCAGGAGGTGTTGATACGGGATGGCAACGTAATCGGGCTCCGGTGCATCCGGATGGAACTGGGTGAGCCTGATGCATCCGGCAGAAGGAGGCCGATCCCCATCCCCGGAAGCGAGTATGACATAGATATAGATCAGCTAATACTGGCCATTGGCCAGAGACCCAATATTTCCGCATTAGAACGTATATCGGGCCTGGAATTTTCTCGCCGGGGGACCACTGAAGTAGATCCTGTTACCTATGCAACGGGCAGGAAAGGAATCTTCGCAGGCGGAGACATGCAGACAGGTCCATCAGTGGCCATCCGTGCGATTGCTGCCGGCAGGGAGGCTGCTGAGAGTATTTGCCGGTATCTGGACGGACGGGACATGGCAGAAGGAAGGGCGCCCATTACAGTAGAGAACCCGGTTTACCGCCCGATCCCTGAAAGTGAAGCCAAAAGGACAAGGGCGGAAATGTCCGAACTCCCTGTGGAAGACCGGGCAGGAAACTTCAGAGAGGTGGAGCTGGGGCTTAATGAAGAGTCAGGAAAAGAGGAGGCCGATCGTTGTCTGAACTGCGGGTACTGCTGTGAATGTTTCCAGTGCGTTGAGGCCTGTGGGGCCAAGGCCGTAACTCTGGAGACACATGCACAGAGGCCCGAGACCATCGAGCTGGAAGTAGGTTCTGTTATCCTGGCACCAGGTTTTGAGTCCTTTGATCCCTCCGGATTAGATACCTACATCTATGCAAAACACCCTAATGTCGTTACCGCCATGGAATTTGAGCGGATACTCTCTGCTTCCGGTCCCACCATGGGGCACCTTGTGCGATCTTCTGACGGGAAGGAACCTAAAAGGATCGCCTGGCTCCAGTGTATTGGCTCCAGGGATATCAATCGATGTGACCACGGCTATTGTTCTTCAGTCTGTTGCATGTATGCCATCAAAGAGGCGGTCATTGCCAAGGAACATGCGCAGGGCGTGGAGTCGACCATTTTTTATATGGACATACGTACCCATGGCAAGGATTTTGAGGAATATTATAACCGGGCCCGCGATGAGCATGGTGTGCGGTTTATCCGTTCGCGCGTTCATACCGTAAATCCGGTGGAAGACGGCAACCTTGAGCTCGTCTATGTCGATAACAACGGTAAATTGAAGAGCGAGATATTTGATCTCGTAGTGCTCTCAACCGGCCTTCAGATAGGAAAGGATAGCATAGAACTGGGGAAACGCCTCGGGATTGAACTGGATAAATACAATTTCGCCATGACAGATAGTTTTGCACCTGTAGCGACTACACGAAGAGGTGTTTTTGTATGCGGGGCATTCCAGGGACCAAAGGACATCCCTCAGTCTGTTACAGAGGCCTCTGCGGCCGCAGCGGCATCCAGTGTGCTATTGAGTGAGAGCCGCTGGACGCAGACCAAGGTCCGGGAGATGCCGCCGGAGACCAATGTGATTGGAGAACCTCCGCGCATAGGTGTCTTTGTGTGCCAGTGCGGCATCAATATCGCCGGTGTGGTAAACGTGCCGGAAGTCCGGGATTATGCCAAGACGCTCCCGTACGTCACATATGCTGAGGACAATATGTATACCTGCTCCCAGGACACACAGGTGAAGATGGCAGAGGTGATCAAGGAACAGGGGATCAACCGGGTGGTGGTTGCCGCATGCACACCAAAGACCCACGAGCCACTTTTTCAGGATACCCTGATGAATGCAGGCCTGAACAAGTATTTGTTCGAAATGGCCAATATCCGCAATCAGGACTCATGGGTGCACAGCAAGGACCCTGCGGCCGCCACGGAAAAGGCCAAAGACCTCGTGCGAATGGCAGTTAGCAAGGCAGCCCTGCTGGAGCCCCTTTCGGACACAGAGTTGGGCCTGGAACCGGTCACCATGGTGGTTGGCGGAGGTGTTGCAGGCATGGTGTGTGCGAAAAACCTGGCGGACCAGGGTTATGAGGTCCATCTGGTTGAGCGCTCAGAGGACCTGGGTGGCCAGGCCAGGTCCCTTAATAAGACATGGAAGGGTGAAGACATCCAGGCCTATGTGAATAATCTGGCAGACGAGACCGAGAAAAATTCCAAGGTCCATGTGCATCGATCCACAGAGCTTACCAATGTAGACGGTTTTGTAGGGAATTTTTCCTCCACCTTAAAAAACAAAGACAAAGAAATTGAGCTCAAGCACGGTGTGGCAATAGTCGCAACCGGTGCTCATGAATACAAACCCACTGAATATCTCTATGGAAATGACCCACGTGTACTCACCCATCTGGAACTGGATGCACGGTTTATTAAGGATGATCCGACCCTCAATGATATCCGGTCAGCGGCCTTTATCCAGTGTGTTGGCTCTCGTGAACCTGACCGTCCCTATTGCAGCCGGATCTGCTGTACACACACCATGGAGAGCGCACTGGAGCTCAAGCGGCGCAATCCGGACACAGACGTGTACGTGTTGTATCGCGACATTCGGACATACGGGGAGCGGGAAGACCTCTTCAGGGAGGCCAGGGAAAATGGAGTTATATTTTTCCGCTATGACCTGCAATCCAAGCCAAAGGTGAGCAGAGGAAAAGATGCTTTGGAGATCGAGTTGGAAGATCAGATCCTCAAGAGATCCATCATCCTTCAGACTGATCTGCTTGTCCTTGCAACCGCCATTGTGCCGTCTGAAGCAGGACAACTGGCCACATTCTTCAAGATTCCGGTAAACGAAAACGGATTCTTCATTGAGGCCCATGCCAAGCTGAGGCCGGTTGACTTTGCCACTGACGGGATCTTTCTCTGTGGACTGGCCCATTATCCTAAATCTATTGACGAGAGCATTGCGCAGGCCCTGGCAGCAGCGTCCCGTGCATCCGGCCTCATCGCAAAGGGCAAGGTCTTTGCGAGCGGCACCGTGGCCAATGTCAACCCCATGTTTTGTAGCAATTGCGGGGTGTGCGTTTCCATCTGTCCTTACTCAGCGCCGTCTTTCATGGAAGAAGGACGATTTGCAGGCAAAGTGGAGATAAATCCGGTATTGTGCAAGGGCTGTGGCCTGTGCGTGGCATCCTGCCGATCCGGGGCCATAGACCTAAAAGGATTTGCACAGGATCAGATCATGGCCATGATTGATGAAGTGTAGGAGAAAAATATGAACGACTGGGAGCCGAAAATTACGACCTTTCTTTGTAACTGGTGCAGTTACGGAGCAGCTGATCTGGCAGGCGTGAGCCGTTTTCAGTATCCCCCGAATTTCAGGATAATCCGTGTACCATGTTCCGGCCGTGTAAGCCCAAAGTTTATATTGGCTGCCTTTCGTCACGGGTCTGACGGTGTGTGGGTATCCGGGTGACACCCCGGAGACTGCCATTACCTGGAAGGTAATTACTACGCAAGAAGAAAATTCGCCCTGTTAAAAGGGCTCCTGGAATATATAGGCATTGAACCCGGCAGGCTGCATTTTTCCTGGGTATCGTCTGCAGAGGCGACGAAGTATGTTGAGGTAGCGCGGGAGGTGGCAAAAGAGGTAAAGGCCCTTGGGCCTGCAAAACACTTTATTAAAAAAAGGGCCGAGGTGGCATAATGCTGGAGTATGTCGAAAAGATCAAGGAGACTGCCGGGAAACTGTTTAAAGAAGGCAAGGTGGATGTGTTCATCGGCTATAAAAAGGGATCTGTCCCCATGATGAACCAGCCGGTCCTCATCAGCAATGCCGATCAGGTGGATCTACTTCATTGGGACAGCAACTGCGGGTTGAACCTGTGCAATTATCTGACTGGTCGCACAGATAGGATTGGGATTGTCGCCAATGGATGCAATTCCAGAAACATCGTTACGCATATCACAGAAAACCAGATCAGCCGTGATCAACTCTATATTGTCGGCATCCCCTGTAAAGGCATGATCGACCACCGGGCCGTCCAGAGGGCCGTGAAGCAAAAAGAGATCCTCGCAATAGAGGAACATGGCGAAAGCTTCACTGTAAAAGGCAAGGATTTTGAGGACACATTCAATAAAAAAGACTATCTCCAGCGCAACTGTTCGGTCTGTACCCACCGCAATCCTGTAATATTTGATGAGATGATCGCTCCGCCTGTTGAGGAACAGGATGGAGTCGATGCCTATAAGGATGTAAAAGAAATCGAAGAAATGGATCCTGAGAAAAAATGGGAGTTCTTTACCAGGATGATAGACAAATGCATCCGCTGTTATGCCTGTCGAAATGCCTGTCCTCTGTGTTACTGTCCCACCTGTTTTGTGGATGAATCAAACCCCCAATGGGTAGGCAAAAGCAGTGATCCCATTGATACCATGACCTTCCACATCCTGAGGGCTTATCACTGTGCGGGAAGGTGCACAGACTGCGGTGCGTGTGAAAGGGTCTGTCCGGTCGGTATCCCGATCAGGCAGTTTACCAAGAAGCTCAACAAGGATGCTCAGGAGCTCTTCTCCTGGGAAGCCGGGCTGACTCTGGATCAGCGTCCCCTTTTAGACGTATTCCGGCCTGATGATTACAATGATTTCATAAGGTAGCGCCCATGACAAAAAAGATCTATACCAAAGAAGAGTGGATAAAGGCATTAGCAGGCCTGAAATCCTCTTACAATATATTTGTTCCGGTCAAGGATGGAGACTTTCACACCTTCAAGGCCCTGGATGAGACGAAAATCCCTGACTTTAACTTTCAAAATACACGGCTTTCCCCAAAATCATTGGTGTATCCCCAGTCGGAGCGTCTGTTTGAATGCTCTCTGGATGAAAATGCCCCTGATGCCAATATCATCAAGGAATCTGAAAAGGACTACTCTCCCCAGGCGATCGTTGGAATAAGGCCATGTGATGCCCATGCCTTTCAGATCGTCAGACCCAATTTTGACAATCCTGAGTATCAAGATCCCTGGTGGATACAACGGTATGAATCAACCACTTTTGTGGGACTTGGGTGCAATAACCCAGGCTCCACATGTTTTTGCACCTCTGTAGGTGGCAGCCCGTTCAGTGAAAAAGGCCTTGATGCGCTACTATATGATCTGGGAGACACATTTCTTGCCAAAGCCCTGACAGACAAGGGCGAGACGTTCCTGGAAAAGGCACAAGGTGGAAAAGAGGCAGATGAGACAGCACTCAAGGCCGGTGAAGACCTGGCAGTCAGTGCTGCAGATAAAATAGAGGTTAAAGTCTCTACTGACAAGTTAAAGGACAAGGTGCAGACCGAGCTTTTTGACGCACCATTCTGGGATGACGTGGCCTTTGCCTGCATAAATTGCGGCACCTGTACATATCTGTGTCCTACCTGCTGGTGCTTTGATATCCAGGACGAGATTTTGGGAAAACAGGGAGACCGGATCAGGAACTGGGACTCCTGCATGTTTCCTCTCTTTACACTCCATGGCTCAGGGCATAATCCAAGGGCCAAGAAGGTCCAGCGTGTACGCCAGAGATTTATGCACAAGCTTAAATACTATGTGGACAAGTACAACAACGGAGTTCAGTGTTCAGGATGTGGCAGATGTGTCAGGAATTGTCCGGTGAATATAGATATCAGGAAGGTGTGTGAATTGATGAATGACTGATTCCGCTTTTGAGCGGAATCAGTCTTGGAAGCTTTTTGCATAAAAATCAATAATATGGAGAGACTCTTGAAAAACCCTTACTTACCCTATCCGGTTCGTATAGATAAGATCATCACAGAGACTGAAGACAGGAATCTCAAGACCTTCAGGTTTGTGTTTCTCAATCCCGGGGATGAAAAGAAGTTCTCATACACCCCCGGTCAGTTCGCAGAGCTGTCTATAGCAGGAAAGGGAGAGAGCCCCATTGGTATAGCGTCTTCTCCCACAGAGAAGGGACATATAACATTCACAGTGAATAAGGTTGGGTTGGTTACGACCCACCTGCACAACATGAAAGAAGGCGATGTGATGGGCATCCGCGGACCCCTTGGCAACTGGTATCCATGGGAAGAGATGGAAGGGAAGAATGTTGTCATCATAGGCGGAGGTTTTGCCTTTACCACATTGAGATCCAGTATTATCTATATGCTCCATCCGAAAAACCGTTCCAGGTTCAAGGACATTTCCGTAGTTTACGGCGCGAGGAATCCTGGCATGCTGCTTTACAAGGATGAGCTTGCAGAGTGGGAGCAGAGGGATGATATCCACATGCATATTACAGTAGATGGGACGGATGATCCGGACTGGAAATACAACATAGGTTTTGTCCCCACCATTACAGAGCAGAAGATTACTAGTGCTGATGACGCCATTGCAATTGTATGCGGTCCGCCCATCATGATCAAGTTTACACAGCCTGTCCTTGAGAAAGTGGGATTCTCACCTGAGAGGATTATTCTCTCTCTGGAAATGCGCATGAAGTGCGGTATCGGCATGTGCGGCCGCTGCAATATCGGCGACAAGTTTGTGTGCAAGGACGGCCCTGTCTTTTCCCTGGCCCAGCTTAAAAATATGCCCCCGGAATATTAGGGAAAGCCAGGTTTTGGCACTGGTTCAGTTTGATAGGTGTTGTTTTCCACTACAAATCAGGCTATTACGACATTTGAATTTGAAAAAGCTCTTGCCAGGAGATCCTCTTGTCAATCACTCCCAAAGACACAGATGGAACTTTCTTAGTTGTAAAATAAGGAACGGGAGATAAATAAGTTGAACAAAAATTAACAGGATTTTTTGTT
>JAGGRV010000509.1 GCA_021159445.1 Deltaproteobacteria bacterium
CTTGACGGCAGGCTGGTTAAATACGAGATTTACTGAAAACACTGCCACACAAACTCTTTGGCACAGTGTGATCTTCGCCGCCGGACTGTGCCCGGGCCTTGGAAGCTCCGGGCAACACGTCTTCAGCTCACCCGACGCTGCGGTTGGAGCGGCGGGACCGGAAACGGGCAAAGTTGCCCCGCGGGCGTCCGGATCCACCTGATCTGCCTCGACGCCCTCCCCCCCGGCCAAAATTCCTCGGCACGGGCGCGGTGGACCGGAAGGCTTCTTCGCAGTGGTAGGCGTGTTCCATATCCGCGTGAACCGACTCACCCAGCAGACGCTCGATCTGCCTGAGATAGGCCCGGTCCTCGGCGCTGCAAAATGAAATGGCGTCACCCTCCGCACCCGCCCGGGCGGTGCGGCCGATACGGTGTACATAGGTTTCCGCTTCCACAGGCAAGTCGTAGTTGATCACATGGGTAATGTCATCGACATCCAGTCCGCGTGCCGCCACGTCGGTGGCCACCAGCACCCGGTACCGGCCCCGTTTGAATCCATCCAGCGCCTTGGTACGCGCGGCCTGGCTTTTGTTGCCGTGAATGGCCGTGCCGCGGATACCGGCGGCATGAAGTTTGTCCACCACCCGGTTGGCGGTGTGCTTCATCTGGGTAAACACGAGGGCCTTATTGATCTTGGGGTCGCTCAACAGAGACGCCAGCAGGGCGTCCTTGTTCTTCTTGCTCACGAAGAGCACCTTTTGGGCAATCAGCTCCACCGCGAGCTGATCGGGAGCGATGGTCACCCGCACCGGGTTGCGAACCATGGTGCAAGCGAGTTCCGCCATCTTCGGGGCCATGGTGGCCGAGAAAAAGAGGGTCTGGCGTTCGGCGGGAATATGGGTCAGCACACGTTTGATATCGGGAAGGAAGCCCATATCCAACATGCGGTCCACTTCGTCGAGTATAAACACTTTCACCTGATTGAGCCGGACAAAGCCCTGCTGCATCAGGTCCAGCAGGCGGCCCGGGGTGGCCACCAGGATATCCACTCCCCGATTCAGGACTTTCACCTGGTGAAACTGGCTGACCCCGCCGAAGATCGTGGTGTGGCTGAGGCGCAGAAAGCGCCCATAGGTCTGAATGCTCTCGCCGATTTGGGCGGCGAGTTCGCGGGTAGGGGCCAGAATGAGGGCCCGTGGCGTGCCTTTCCGAGGCCGGCGTCCATTCGCGGACAAGCGCTGCAAGAGCGGCAGGGCAAAGGCCGCGGTCTTGCCGGTGCCCGTCTGGGCGGTACCCAACAGGTCCCGACCCTCCAGCAGGTGCGGAATACATTGTTCCTGGATGGGCGTGGGGGTAACGTAGCCCGCGGAGGCCACGGCCCGCCGCAGTTCTGGAACTAGGGTGCCAAAAGCTCCTTGCAGGGCCGCGGACATAGGTTTCTGGACGGACGAATCAGTGCGCGCGCAGGGCGCGTGTGCGGTTTCTTTCATGTTTTTCCTGGTCCGGTGTTCTACAACTCTCTGCCCGCCGGACGCGTGGAAAAGAAAGGGCCGCAACCATCGCGGCGATTAGGAAGTCCCCCATTGGAAAGGCGAACCGCCCATAGTGAAACGAAAAATCCACAGGGATTTACTCAAAGGGCGGTCAACCTACACCCTCTTCCCTCCACTTGCAAGTCTATCTGACAATAAATCGCTTGTAACAGACGGAATTATTGTTGGAAGCGCCATTATAAAACTGATTGAGGCCTACACGATCAAAAAGGGCAATGATCTTAAGGCCGGACCCGGCCTGGTCAAAAAGGTGGGAGAATTTATTTCAAGCTCATGGGCATTGATGCCGATAAAGGAATATTGCTCAGGCATGAAACCCCTTTTTAGGAAACCATGCCTGACAGGAACTTGAAGGAACGCTAAAAAATATAGAAATTGTTGATGGCAACCCACCCCAAAAGCACAAAATTATATATTGCTTGGTAGATAATTATGGGCGAAGATATAACCAGGAGACAGTTTTTAAAGGAAGCTGTCAGTACAACCGCCACTCTGGGTGCAGGGTTTTGTATAGGGCCAGGCATTGATCTAAAGGAAACAGTTAAATGTAAGAATTGTGGAGCAGTTAACATATACACCAGGTCGTATCTTCCTTACTTCACTTGCCAAGAAGAACCCGTAGCCTGCCACGACTGCGCAATCAACCTTAAGACGCTGAAACACGATATCACATGTCGTAATTACCCCCTCTGTTCCAAGAGAAAACCAGCTGATAGAGACGTATGTCATCTACCGGAATGCTGTCAGATTCCCTTTCCAAATCATAAATATCTCAAAATAACAAAAAAACCGTATTTTCCCATAAAGGATCTTAAGTTTTGATACCGGGGCCACAAATTTTAGAGATTTCGTATAGTGTTACGCTATACACGCCCGTTGACTTGCTTCGCACCTGGGTTCCTACGTAACCCAGGTTATGTATCAAGTAAAATAAGGCCCCGGTATCATTTTTTTGTGGAACAGAAAATGGATGACAGACGTTTATGCGAGAATAAAGAAGTATTTATTAAGAACCTTCGGGCTATTAATGAAAGAGCTGAGGTCGAACCGGACATTGTAGATCTAGTCGAGGCTTACGCTCGGTTGCGATTGGATCAGGATAATGAACTTCGTTTCTACGATAACAAAATAAGGATCGACAATAAAGAGCTAGAGCAATTCCTCGATAAAAACAGGCACTTTGATCACAGGGTGCTGAATTTTTTGGCCTCCTATTTTTTGGAGATGAAAAAAAGGGGGCTAAAATGCATATTAAATTCATCCCACCTTATCCACATCCTTGGGATTTCCCGCAAAAAAGTGAACTGGTTGGCAAACGGCAGGACAGATCACTATGTTTGTTTCCATACAAAAAAAAGAGATGGGAATAAAAGAGAGATTCTTGCACCAAGGCCATACCTCAAAAAGGTCCAGAGGCAAATCCTGGACGAACTTTTACACAGAGTCAGACTAAATTTTCGTGCCGAAGGGTTTCGAAAGAAAAGATCTGTCGTCACGAATGCCAAAAGGCATATAGGTAAGGAAGTTGTGATAAAGATGGATGTAAGAGACTTCTTCCCCAGTATAACTTTTGAGAGGGTATTGGGGATGTTTGTCTCATTGGGCTATCCTCGCCGAACATCTCTATTATTGACAAGATTAGTGACTCATAATGGAAGGTTACCGATAGGTGCTCCAACAAGCCCTGCCATATCTAATATTATATGTAGAAGAATGGACAAGAGGTTTTCTAAATTGGGACAGAAGATGGAGTTTGAGTACTCCCGCTATGCCGATGATATCACCATATCTAGTAACAACAAGAAGATAACTGGAATGATACCTTTGTTTAAAGAGATAATGGGAGAAGAAGGGTTTGTGGTGAACGAAGCAAAAATGAGGATATTAAGAAGTGGCAGGAGACAAAAGATAACCGGGATCGTGGTAAACAAAAAGCCGAATATAGCGAGAGAAGAGATAAAAAAACTGAGGGCAGTGATCTACAACTGCGGACACAAGGATATAAAGCAAGAGATGATAAGATGGGCAAAAAACGAGAAAAAGTTAGCCGATCCCTATGGTTACACTCTAAGCGAGTTTAAGCTCTCACTGTTGGGAAGAATAGGTTTTGTGAAAATGGTAAATCCTGGGATAGGAAAGAAGCTTCTCCAACAATTCCATGCGTTTTCACTGAATGCGTAAAAACTGAATAAACAACAAAAATGCCATGAGGTATTTTAAAACAGGATGTATCGCATTGCTCTTGGCATTCATTTTGGTAAGGTCTGCTTGCGCTGATATCGGGATAATAGTTGCTTTAAATTCGAATTTGGAACAATTAAGAGGGGATCTAAAGACAAGGGAGATTACCAAAAAGGCCGGGAGGGAATTCTATTCAGGCAAGATAGATGATATAGATGTAGTTTTGGTAAGATCTCCAATGGGCAAGGTAAATAATGCCATAACAGCCCAGGCCCTTTTATCCCATTACCGAATCACATCTATCATCTCTATATCGCCGGCAGGGGCCATTAACAAAGATGTTAACATTGGAGATATCATAGTGGCTGCCGAGGTCTATCAACACGACTTTGGTACGATCAAGCCCTATGGTTTTGTCTGGAGCAGAGTCCCTGATGGGACTGATTGGGATGAGCCGGGTTATAACCTTCCGGATGAAGGATTCAGACAACTGGCCCTCCTTTATGCCAAGGATAAGAAAAAGACCAGAAATAGAATCATACAAGGGGCCATAATCACCGGAGACCAGTTTATATCTTCTCAAGATAAAAAAGAATGGTTGTATAAGAAATTTAAGGCTATGGCCGTTGATATGGGTGCTGCTGCAATTGCTCAGGTCTGCTACGCAAACGGTGTTCCTTTTTGTATCCTGAGAATAATTACGGATAAAAGTACAATAGACGCCCGGCCAACTTTTGAGAAGTCTGTTTCGGCATATCAGTCAGACATAGATATTCCTGCATTTCTGAAAACCATACTTAGAGGGATACAGAACAAAAGTAAAAAATAAACAGGCTCCTGCTTCTTATTATCGGGAGAGGTGGCATAGGTATGAACAGGGTTGTAAAAACATTACTGTGTCTAGTTGTTATGGTTTTGATCTTTGCCGCCGATGGTTTTGCTCTCGACAAGTATTATCTTCTAAAAAAGGGTAACATTGCCAGAGATGAAGGAAAAATTGAAGAAGCTATAGAATACTACCAGGAATATATTGAATCCCATCCAACCACCCGCTGGGCACACTCTAATCAATACCATAAGAGAATACAATATTACATAAGAAATCTCCTTATAGCTTATTCAAATATACTCGACATATATAAGGAAAATGGGGAAAGCGAGCCGCTTGATAAATGGATCAAGAAATTGAAAGATGCCTATTTCAGCAGTAGTTTTGGCTCGAAGAACATGTACAGCCTTGCCAGGATTTACCTTGACAATGGCCTTTCGCCAGACGCAATAATCCTTTTTGAGCAGATAATCAGAGAACAAGAGAAGAATCACAACCCGAACAACAACAAAGTCATGTTGAGGGCTTATTCTAAGCTCTTAAAGATATACAAGTCTCAAGGAAAAAATGAAAAAGCAACAAGCTTAATTGGATCATTAAGATCAAATTACCCGGCATCTGATTTTGATCTCAAGGATAAACATAAACTTGCTGCATTATACCTGAAATATGGCATGGAAACCGATGGAGAAGAATTACTAAGAGAGATAATCGATGAAGGCGACTTCCATAGCGATTCTTCAAATATAAATGTTCTGATAAAGACATACTCAAAATTATTAAAGATTTGTCATAACAAGAAAGATAGAGACTGCGTTGAACAATTGGCGGAACAAATATCTCACAAATTTTCTGCACCGGGCCTTTCTCCTAACAACATGTATACTCTGGCCATAGCGTATTTAAAGTGTGGGAAAAAGGAAGAAGGCTCAAGGTTCCTTACGGAAATAACAGACCACTATTCATATACGACGTTTGGGCGAAAGGCCCTTTTTCTTTTAGGCAGGCTATCCCAGAGCAATAAGGATTGGGATTCTGCAATAGGGTATTATGCTGAATACGTAAAGAGATATCCTGATCCGCCTTTTTTTGCCCTCAAGGCATATTCAAGATTGATCGATTCTTACTGGTCAAGAGATGCCAACATGGAATTAGTTCAAGACGAGACGAGAGACCTGTGTGACATAGTCAATGGCATTTCGGATTTTGAGACTCAATTGAACCTTGCCAGGGATTTGAGATGGAAGGGCATGGATGAAATGGCCTCAGCCACGTTTAGTCTTGGATTATCCTCTGCCATGACATTTATTTCAGAAAACAAAAATACATACAAGGCATTAAGGGCCTACTGGACAATAGAAAAATATGCCTATGCCATGGACAGATTTGATTTGGTTGAAGAAAGTGCTAATCGAGTTTTGGAGATTGTCAATAAATTAAAGAATGCTTCATTAAGATCTGAAAGGAGCGAAAAGGTAGAACATATAAAATCCCAGACATATCTCTGGCTTGCAAAGGTTTACAGAGAAAGGCAAGATCATCCGGAAGCAGCGAGATTTCTGAAAATGTTTATTGAAAACTATCCGAACCATAAAGACATGGATTATGCCAGATATGAATTGGGGATGGTTTGCGAAGATGAAAACGACTCAGAGGAAGCGATAAGTATGTACCGTAAGATCGGAGATGGTATGTGGAAGAGAAAGGCCGAGAAGAGATTATCAATTTTAGGACATTAAGCTTATGCATGTATTGAGAGGGAAAATACTATTGTTATCTTTGACAATAGTGTTTTTTCATACAGCACATATCCATGCATGGGAGTGTGAAGTAACACTGAACGGTCCAAATACGATAAAGGTAGGCCAGACAATCACCTTAAGTACCTCAGGAACCCCAGAAGGTGGTTCCTATTCCTGGTTTAATACGCCCAACCTCGTGCCACATGGTTCAACTGCAGAGTTAACAGGTTTTGTTCCCTCATTCTCCGATTACATTCGGGTTGGAGTCACGTATACCACTCCGAGGGGCAAAAGATGTATTGCTAGAAAATGGATCTATGTCTGCATATGTTACGTAAGGATAAGTGGTCCCAACGAGGTTAAGGTGGGAGAGACCATTAGTTTGCACGCTGATGGTGATCCACCGGACGGCACCTATGCGTGGTCGCCAGTGCCGGGTCTTGTACCAAGCGGCTCATCAGCACAATTTACCGGCCAGGTTCCAAGCAACGTAAGCATTGGAGTTACCTATACAACCCCTGATGAGAAAACGTGTTCTGATACGCATGAGATCACAGTATCAGAAGAATGTTCTGTTTCCTTATCAGGACCATCGGAAGTGGGAATAGGTGACACAATCAGCCTTGCTGCATCAGGAAGTCCTGGTGGCGGTACCTATACCTGGTCGCCAGTGCCGGGTCTTGTAGCTAATGGATCATCGGCACAATTTACCGGCCAGGTTCCAAGCAACGTAAGCATTGGAGTTACCTATACAACCCCTGATGGGGGAACCTGCACCGATACGCATGTTGTCACCGCCTTTGGGGTAGGGTCAATCACCGGGCCGATCTGTGTTAATTCGGGCTCGACATTGACCAAGGATCACTTCACTATTATGACCGATCCTATCGGCTTTGAACATCTAATTACAGTCAATCCATTAACGTTCAGCATCTTATCCCAATCTGAAGAGGCAACCGTCATAGCCTCTTGTGGTCCTGGTACAGCAGACGATGCAACGACCACGATTATAGTGGTCAATAGCAATGTGAAGAATGGGAAAAGTATTTCTTTTGAAATCCCTAATTTTCTGAACGATGTATTGAAAAAAATAGGTCTTGGAGACAAGGCCGATCTTTCTGTGAAAGACACCTTTAAAGACTTCAACGAATGCTGTGAATTTGGCGTTTCCACATCCACAGATGGAACGTTCGCTGTCACTTTGTCCATAGGTGCCGGCCCATTCACAATCATTGGGATTCCCATACCGCCAAGGTTCAAGGAATGGGTTTCGGCAGACATGGTGAACGTAACTCTATCAGGAGGAGGAAGTGTTGCTATAGATGGGAGCTACAAAGCCTGTGAAGAGAACACAAATTGGAGCGGGGGAGGAGATCTCACCGCTGGGGTTGATGTGGGGGGTAAACTCACGTTGAACGCTCCAGATGTCATTGTAATCAAGCAGGAAATAAAGGGTTCAACAACTCGTCAGTCATAAGTTTCTCAAGAAAAGACAGGTACACCTCTCCTGTATTGC
>JAGGRV010000046.1 GCA_021159445.1 Deltaproteobacteria bacterium
CATGGTCCTCTTTGGCGACCCTGAGCGCAAGATCCGCATGTTCACTTTTTTGCCTGGATACTGAATATGTCTTGACTAATGTTCCATAACGCCGGGCATCCCGGCCGGCCTGCTCCAGTTTCACCTCTGTTGCAGCCAGAAGGGCTTCCGCATGAACGACACCCGCCTTGGCGGTGTCTATCTTCAGCGGGACTGTTTTCTTCAGCGTGGCCAGATCGGTTCGCGCCGCCTTGAGTTGTGCATCTGATGCCTTGGCTGCCGCCCTGGCCTGTTCGACCCGGGCCCGTATTTGAACATCATCCAGCTTAATCAAGGTCTGGCCCGTTCTTACCCAGTCCCCTTCATGCGCCAGTAACCGGACAATGCGGCCGGCCACCTTGCTGGCAACGGTGTAGTGATCGCCCTCGATACGGCCGTTGGCCTGGATGAGTCCTTCGGGCAGCGGTTTCTGCCGGCCCCAGAACCACCAGGCGGTCACTGCCGATCCGGCCAACACGATCGCCAGCAGGATGCCGATTGTCCTTTGAGTTTGCTTTTTCATAAAAGTACCCCTTGGCTTTTTGGCTACGGGGTCAAGTCTGCGGTTGGCTTTTGTTATATATCTACTTAGTGCCTGAACGAAAACTAACCAAAGCTGTCATTTCGAGCAAAGCGAGAAATCTTATCGTACTGAAAATACAGGCATTAAAGATTTCTCCCTACGGTCGAAATGACAAAAAGAGGGGTTTTCGTTCAGACACTACTTAAGATCTGCCCCTATGTTGTCGCAGAGCTGGCTGCTTCAGCGTATGCTGAAGAATTTCATTGAAGCTCGGTTTACCTGCCGCCTCCGCCCAATACCGCGTAAAGCCTCACCTGGTTGGCAAGTCTGACCAGGCGGAGCGAGATAAGCCCCTGCTGCGCTGCAAAGAGGGACCGTTGCGCATCAAGGACGCTCAGGTAACTATCAATCCCATTTGTATAACGTTTTGTGGAAAGGCGGTACGTTTCTTCGACCGCATTCACGAGAGATCGTTGCGCAGATACCTGTTGATTTATGGTACCCTGCACGGCAAGGGCATCGGCCACCTCCCTGAAGGCCGTCTGGATGGCTTTCTCATACTGGGTCAGGATGATTTTCCGATCGGCTTTGCTGACCCGCAGCGCGGCCCAGGTGCGGGCGTCAAAAATCGGCATTACAATCTGCGGCGCAAAGTTCCAGGCGCTCGATCCGGAACTGAAGAGACCGGAGAGCTCGTCGCTTGCGGTTCCGAACGAGGTGGTCAGTGAAATGCGAGGAAAAAAAGCGGCCCGGGCCGCACCGATAAAGGCATACGCCCCCTTGAGCCTATGTTCCGCCGCCACAATGTCCGGCCGGCGCAAAAGCGTTTCGGAGGACAGGCCCGGAGAAATTTCATTGGGCGGAGTAACGCTACTCATGTTCAACGGCAGGAGATCTTCCGGTACCGGAGAGCCGGCCAGAAGGTTTAACGCATTTTGGTCCTGGGCCGTTATTTGCGTATAGCGGGCGACATCTCCCCGGGCCGAATCCACCTGGGTTTGTGCCCGGCGCAGATCCAATTCGGTCGCAACACCGACGTCATATTGCCGTTTAACCAAGTCATAGGCGGCCTGCTGGGTTTCAAGGGTGGACCGGGCCAGTTTGAAATTTTCCCGGTCGGCGGCAAGGGTCAGGTACGCCCTGGCAACTTCGGATACCAGCGCAATCTGTGCGCTGCGGCGGGCCTCATCCGTGGCCAGATACTCCTGCAGCGCCTGATCTTTCAGGCTGCGGATGCGGCCGAAAAAATCGATCTCCCACGAGCTTATACCGAGGTTTACTTCATACCGCTCGATGGTCAATGATTCCGGAAAGCCCATGACATTTCCAGGAATCCGTTGTTTGCCTCCGCCTCCTGAGGCGTTTATCGACGGAAAAAGTTCAGCCCGTTGAACGCCGTACATGGCCCGGGCCCTTTCCACATTCAGGGCGGCAAGCCGCAGATCACGGTTGTTGTCCAAGGCCATCTCAATGATTTTTTGCAGATGTTTGTCGGCGAAAAACTCCTGCCGGCTCAACTCCGGGGCTGTCGGTTCTCCGGGTATGGCCCGGGTGTTTCTGTAGGCCTCACCCTGTGGCCACTTTTCCGGGATCGGCGCCTGGGGCTGTGTGTATTTCGGGGCCAGAGAGCAGCCGCCCAGAAAGAGGAGGATTTCAGCCAGTACAAATAATAATTGTCTATTCATATCATTGATCCCCTGATGGATTTTCATCAACGTGCTTCATCGTTACGTGCTTTCTGTGTTTTCCCAATGCCTTGTAGATCATCACATAAAAAAGCGGCGCAAACAGAGTCACCAGAAAGGTGGAGGTCACCATGCCTCCCAGCACTCCGGTGCCGATGGCATTCTCAGCGCCCGCCCCTGCCCCGTTCGCAAGGGCGAGCGGCAAGACGCCGAAACCAAAGGCCAGCGAGGTCATTATGATGGGGCGCAGTCTTAATTTGGCCGCTTCCAGCGTGGCCGCGGTCAGTCTCGCTCCTTCATCGACCCTGGCCCTGGCGAACTGGACGATCAGGATCGCGTTCTTGGTGGTCAGGCCCAGGACAGTCAGCAGCCCGATCTGGAAATAGACATCATTGGGCAGCCCCCTCATGCTCGAAGCGATAACCCCGCCGATGGCCCCAAGGGGCAGGCAAAGCATGATCGCGATGGGGATGGGCCAGCTTTCGTACAGGGCCGCCAGGCACAGGAAGATGACAAAAATGGAAAACGCGTAAAGGATAGGCCCTTGGGCAGTCGCCATCCGTTCCTGGTAGGAAAGCCCGGTCCAGTCAAAGCCGATCCCTTTCGGCAACTTCGAAATGAACTCTTCCATGGCAGCCATGGCCTCGCCGGAACTCCTCCCCGGCGCCGGCTCGCCCCAGATGTTTATGGACGGAAAACCGTTGTAGCGCTCCAGCTTGGGAGAACCATAAGTCCAGTGTCCGGACGCAAAAGAAGAAAAGGGGACCATCTTCCCCTGGCTGTTGCGCACATAGAGCTTTTCCAGGTCTTTGGGCAGCATGCGATAGGGGATGTCTGCCTGTACATACACCCGTTTGACCCGGCCGGCCTGGATAAAGTCGTTGACATAGGCACTGCCGAAGGCCGCGGCAATGGTGTTGTGGATGGAGGTGATGGAAACCCCCTGAGCACCGGCCTTTTCCCAATCCACGTCGATGTGGTACTCGGGCACGTCTTCCATGCCGTTGGGCCGGACCCTGATCAATCTCGGATCCTGTGCCGCCATGCCAAGGAGTTGGTTGCGAGCCGCCGTCAGGGCGGCGTGGCCCAGGCCGCCAAAGTCCAGCAACTCAAAATCAAACCCCTTGGCATTGCCCAGTTCGATGACCGCCGGAGGCGGGAAGGCAAACACCATGGCGTTGCGGATCTGTGAAAACGACCGCATGGCCCTACCGGCCACGGCCCCGACCTTCAGGTCCGGCCGGTCGCGAAGCTTCCAGTCCTTGAGGTGGACAAATCCCAGGGCCACGTTCTGTCCCTGGCCGGAAAAGCTGTAACCTGAAACCGACGCAAAGGATTTCACCGCGTCTTTCTCATCCACCAGAAAATGGTTCTTGACCTCCTTCATGACCTTCTCGGTCTGCTCCAGGGTTGAACCCGACGGAAGTATGGCCTGGACAAACAGGATCCCCTGGTCTTCATCCGGGAGATAGGCGGTAGGCATGCGCTGGAATAAATACCCCATGGCCACCACAATAAGCACAAATAGGAACAGGTAGCGCAGTTTTTTGGCAAGAACGCGGCCGACCAATCTTACATACAGGTCTCTGGCACCATAAAAGAAGCGGTCAAACCACCTGAAAAAGGGGCGCAGAAAAAAAACCGCATTATCAGCCGGTTCATGCCCCGCCGGCACCGGCTTGAGGAACGATGCGCAGAGAACCGGGGTCAGGATCAGGGCCACTACAACCGAAAGCAGCATGGAGGAGATGATGGTCACGGAAAATTGGCGGTAGAGAACCCCGGTGGAGCCCTGGAAAAAGGCCATGGGACCGAACACCGCCGAGAGCACCAGCCCGATGCCGATCAGGGCGCTGGTGATCTGGTCCATGGACTTGGCCGTGGCCTCCTTGGGAGAGAGCCCCTCCTCGGACATGATGCGCTCGACGTTTTCCACCACCACGATGGCATCGTCCACCAAGAGACCGATGGCCAGAACCATGGCGAACATGGTCAACATGTTGATTGAGAACCCGAAAAGTCCCAGCACCCCGAAAGTCCCAAGGAGTACCACCGGCACCGCGATAGTCGGGATGAGGGTGGCCCGGAAGGTCCCCATGAAAAGATACATGATCACAAAGACCAGCAGGACCGACTCGAAAAGGGTTTTGACCACCTCCTCGATGGCCACTCTGGTAAAGGGGGTGGTGTCGTAGGGATAAATTACTTTCATGCCCGGGGGGAAATACCGGCTCATCTCTTCCAGTTTTTTCTTGATGCGGTTAGCTGTTACCAGGGCATTGGCGCCGGAGACTTTGCGGATGGCCATGAAGCCGCTGGGTTTGCCGTTGTAATGGGCTATGACATCGTAGCGCTCGGTCCCCAGTTCTGTCCGCCCGACGTCCTTGATCCGCACTATGGAACCGTCCGGATTGGTGCGGATGGGGATGGCGGCGAACTCCTCCGGTGTCTGGAGCAGATGCTGGACGATGATGGAGGCGTTCAGGCGCTGGCCTTCCATGGCCGGCGCCCCGCCGAACTGACCGGCGGAGACCTCCACGTTGTAAGCCCGAAGCGCCATAATGACATCTTCTATTGTCAGGTGGTAATTGGTCAGCTTGTCGGGGTCGAGCCAGATCCGCATGGAATACTGGGTGCCGAAGTTTTGCACCTCGCCCACGCCCGGCACTCGCGCCAGCACCTTTTCCAGGTTGGACTGGGCATAGTCACGCAGGTCATTGCTTTCCATGCTGCCGTCTTCCGAGATCAGGCCCACGATCAGCAGGTAGTTTTTGGTCGATTTGCTGACTTTGACCCCCTGGCGCTGCACCACATCGGGCAGGTTGGCCATGGCGAGCTGGAGCTTGTTCTGCACCTTGGACCAGGCGAGATCCGGATCGGTCCCCGGGGTAAAGGTCAGCTCAATGCGTGAGGCGCCGGAAGAATCACTGGCGCCGGAGAGGTACAGCAGTTTGTCAAAGCCGGTCATCTTCTGCTCGATGATCTGGGTCACAGTGTTCTCAACGGTCTCGGCCGAGGCACCGGGATAAAACGAGTCAATGGCGATGGAGGGCGGGGCGATGGGGGGATACTGCGATATGGGCAGATTGTAGATCGCCAGTCCCCCACCAGCCATCATGACGATGGCGATGACCCAGGCGAAGACCGGTCGATCCAGAAAGAATCTTGATAACATCACGCGCCTCCGTTATTTCGATTCAGCAGTCGGCCGGGCCGTATTTTCAGGTGCCGCAGGCTTTGTTCCACACTCCTCAAAAGGGACGACCTTCACGGCACCGCCGGGCCGCACCCTTTGCATTCCCTCGACGATCACCCTGTCGCCGGGAGCAAGGCCTGCCGAAACGAGCCATTTGTCGCCAATGGCCCGGTCGAGAGTGAGTTGCCGCTGCTCAACCTTGCCATCGGCACTGACGATCAGCGCGAAGGGATTTCCTTTGCGATCGCGGGACACACCCTGCTGTGGAACAAGGATGGCCTGTTCATTGACGCCTTCTCTAATCACCGCCCGGACGAACATGCCAGGCAGAAGAACGCCTTCCGGATTGGGGAAAAGCACGCGCAGAATGACCGAGCCGGTCGTCGGGTCCACCGTGACATCGCTGAATTGCAGGGTTCCTTCCAGGGGATAGGCCGTGCCGTCTTCCAGGATGAGCTTGACCTTGTTCTGGTTTGTTCCATCGTGATTGAGGCGGCCGTCTTCCAGGCGGCTCTTCAAACGCAGCAATTCAGCAGTGGATCGTGGCACATCCACGTAAATGGGATCCAGTTGCTGGATGGTTGCCAGGGCCATGGGTTGATAAGCCGTGACAATGGCGCCGTCCGTCACGCTGGACCGGCCGATGCGTCCGGAGATGGGCGCAACGACACGGCAGTATCCCAGATTAATGCGGGCCGTCTTGACCTGCGCCTTCCAATACTCGATCTCGGCCAATGCCTGTTTCAATGCCGCAGCAGCATCGTCGTAGTTCTGCCGGCTCACCGCCTTGTCCGGGAGCAATTCCCCGTAGCGCTCGGCCCTTAATCGGATGGCAGGCAGGTTGGCCTCGGCCCTGGCAAGGGCGGCCAGTGCATTGTCGAACACCGCCTGAAAGGGAGCAGGATCGATCTGATAGAGCACCTGGCCGGCCTTGACATCGGAACCTTCCGTAAACAGGCGTTTTTGTATCAGGCCGCTGACCTGGGGCCGGATTTCCGCGACACGGAAGGCGGACGTACGTCCCGGTAATTCGGTGGTCAGCATGATCTTTTGGGTTTGCACCGTCACAGTGGACACTTTAGGAACAGGAGGTGGCTGGGACTGCTGCCCGCGGTCGCAACCAGCCAGCAAAAGAACGACCAGCAAAGCCGCCAGCAGCACACTCCAGTTAATGGGTTCATGTACCGTTTCATTGAGTTGCATCAGAGATTCTCCAAATATTGATGATGATGAGCGGATTGAGTTCTCAAAGTTCCACGGATAATCACGGCTCAGTTAACCCTTTAAAGAGAATATTCAGAATGACGTCAGGATCCTCCGGGTAAGGATGACGCTCAGGCGCTTCAAGCCAGAGAAGAAGAAAGGCGTTGCAAAGACTGTCAAGGGCAATGGCCAGTTGATATGGCTCGGCGATCTTCTTAAACCGTTTCCTTTGAATCCCGCGTTCAAAGACCGAGGCAAGGGTAGTATGCAAAAACCGGCCATATCGTTCCCGAATCTCGTTATCAAGGCCTGCCCTGATATTGAAGCTCGCTCCCCTGGTTTCAGCAAAATAGAGGCGGATGGTGGAGACGTTGTCCATAAAGACTGTGCCTTTGGCCTTCACATAATTTCGCAGTTTTTCAATTTCGTCATCCGCCTCCTCTATGGCCTTCGTGAGGGCCTCATGGAAACTGTCGGCCTGCTCAAAGACAAGGGCCTTATAGAGATCCTCCTTGTTTTTGAAAAACTTGTAGAGAGTACCGATGGCAAACTCGGCTCTTTTCGCAATCTCGTGCATTGAGACATTGTGAAATCCCTTCTCTGAAAAAAGATCGAGCGCAGCCGCAAGCATCTGGCGGCGATGCCTGAGTTTCTCTCTTTCCCGACGTGAGAGTTTCACTTCTTGCATTATTCGGTCTCCATTTTTTAATTCAAAATTTAGAATTCAAAATTCAAAATTGTGTCTGAACGGATTTTTCGTTCAGACACCAATTAGGAACGTACAATAAATAACTTGAACAAATTAATGTCTTTTTTGCCGTCTTCTTCGTTGCTCGTCGATCACATAACCCGTTATGCTCGCTCCTCGCGCCTTGAATACAACAAAAAATCCTATTAATTTTTGTTCAACTTATTTATCTCCCGTTCCTTAGGTGCTGCCAAACACCATGAATCTTACGTCATATTAAATAAAGTGACTTACGGTTCACATTGTAGAAGGAAACATTTTGTTGTCAAGCGGAAAATTAAAAAATCTCGACCTGTGCGATTACTTGTCATACGTTCCCCACCCATTTCGCTACTCTCTTGGTGTAACCGTTCACACTCCCTGGCAGCCGATAGGCTTTTGCAGGGTTTCAACCGCGG
>JAGGRV010000269.1 GCA_021159445.1 Deltaproteobacteria bacterium
GGGAGTACGTCTGCGTACCCGTACGCCTTGCATCTGCAGCACCCTGTAAACGCTTGTACAGTGAGCTTTAACGCCTACTTGAGGATATTACAGGTCTCCAGCTATTTTTATTCCTTTCAAGGACAATGAGAGAACTTGGCACAAGACCCGAGTGATCTCTCTCACTGAGTTTAAATATACCCATGACTCCATAATATTTTTGATCGAGATCCTCAAGGGCCTGGCGCAGATCCCTATGCGTAGCAGTGCTTGACGTCCTCAGCCCCATTGCCGTGAGGTGGAGCGCATCCCAGGCCATACCTGCTGCCAGAGATTCTTCAATAGAAAAGCCACTTGCCTCTTTTCCCATTGCATTCATAAATCTATTTATTGTAAATGCACAGGAATGCGATAATGGAATATCATAGCCTAAAAGTAGCGGAGGTGCCGCTGTCCACAGCTTAAAAAGACCTGTATATTTTTTTAGCATACCTGATGAGAGAAGCTGCACCGGAACCGCTACATGTATACCCATTCTTTTCACAGAACGTAACAATACAGGCCCACAACTCCTTGGACCCCAGGCCACAATTACCTGTGCCCCTTCCTCCTTGAATCGCTGTAACTGTGAAACCATATCAGTGTCATGTAGCCCAAAGTTTTGGGGCGGCAGAATGCGCAAACGATATTCCGGTCCATAGCCCTGAAGCCACAAGGAAGCCCTCTTCCCCCTTGCGTTGTCAGCTACAAGAGGACCCACTAGTTCAAGGCCGGCCCTGGCAAACTCCCGGAAAAGGATCTTTATCGCAGGTCCAAGGCTCGGGGAAATGCTAAAAGTCCAGCGAACAGATTCATTCTTTCTGTAGGGTAAAAGAGGGTCATCTCCAGATGTCAACACCATGGGTACATTGCGTGTCTCTGCATAGTTCCTCAGGACCGGAGTCAGGGCTTCACTTGTAGGACCCAGCAAGGCCACTACCTTTTCCTGTTCAACAAGTTTCCTGGCCTCAAGTAACAATCTGCCCGGTTCACCTCTGGTGTCTGCCACTACCAACTCAAGAGGCCTTCCACCAACTCCCCCCTGGGAGTTGAGACACTCCACAGCCTTTCTCGCTGCAATATAGGCAGCTTGGCCCTCTCTGCGGTAGTATCCTGTAAGATCCCATAGCCCACCTACAGATATCGATAAGGCATCCTTACGGCACACTGCTTTGTCAGCAATCAGCACACTTGCGACAATAAATAAAAAAAGGCAGCACAGTATCCTAAGGAGTTGCATTAGCTAATCCCAGGTTTATCTGATTTATAGGGCGATTTTTATTTCAGCCTGGCAAGCTTTTTCTTGGCTACACTTACCTGCGGGCTCTTTGGGTACTTTTTGATAAGTTTGTTAAGTACGATTTTTGCGCTTTCGTTGTCTCCGAGCTTCGCAAAGGCAATGCCCTGTTTCAGCAAGGAATCCGGCACTTTGTTACTTTTTGGATATCTGCTTATTACCTTCTGGTATTCCAGAATTGCCTCTTCAAAGCGCTGTATGTTGTACTCACACTCACCCATCCAGAAATAGGCATTGGCAACCCTTTTTCCATGGGGGTGTTTTTCTATATATGTCCTCAGGGTCTTTTTGGCATCCTTGTATTTTTTCTGTTTGATTAGATCTAAGGCCTGTTGATACAGGTCCACTGCACCCTGAGCGGCATTTTTCCTGGCCTGCTCCACTTCCTTTGTTACCTTAGTAGAGGCTTGAAGTAATTTGACTTCTTCTCTCAGATTTTCTACTTGTT
The DNA here is from genome assembly GCA_021159445.1 of Deltaproteobacteria bacterium. Taxonomy (GTDB): domain Bacteria; phylum Desulfobacterota; class Dissulfuribacteria; order Dissulfuribacterales; family UBA3076; genus UBA3076. The sequence continues at coordinate 1,764 of JAGGRV010000269.1, forward strand.
TTTTGAGATCCTCTTTGAAACGAAGTGTCGCCTCTTCCTCCTGCGCACTTTTGTGACCAATCTGGTCGATCAGGCCGTTTAGCCTGAGGAGTTCTGCCTGCAACTCGTCCATCCGGTTTACAAGCTCTGCCTGCCGACTCCTTACAGCGGCGATGTCTTGCTTGCCAACTTTCTGTGTGATCTTTTTCAGCTCCGCAACTTCCTGTTTCAGGAAGTTAATCTGATTGCTAAAAGAACGGTTCTCTGCAGACAGACTGTTTATACGCCTTTCCAGCATATTCACTTGGTCCTGTGGGGCACAGTGGACCAATAGCATGGGCAGGAAAGCAACAACAACCAGCCACATTGCTTTTAGAAAAACCGACCTGCTCTTTTCAGAAAAAACTATGCATTTCAAATTCTTAAACGACCGCATCTCAGACTCCTTCTTACTAAAAATGTTGAATGCTGAATTGTGGAAGAAGATTGAAAAGATTTGTACCTTACCTTAATTCAACATTCAACATTTAGCATTCAACATTCTTAAGTGGGTTCTAAAGTCTATTAGGGCCCCAGTTGGCTATCCCCACACCATTTGAATAACGCAGCAACATGCGCTGTCCTCTGCCATTAGCATACATTACAAACAGGGCCTTTTCAGGACCCATTCTGGTTGAACTAAATAAAATCTGCCTGCCGTCCGGGGACCATGAGGGGTTCTCGTTATTGCCTGAACATGTAAGTTGAATGGGACTCCCGCCTTCCGGTGATATACTGAAGACCTGGAATTGCCCTTCATTCTTACCTGTGTAAGCTATGCGATCCCCGTGGGGGGACCATTGTGGGTCTGTATTGTAGGTTCCACTGTAGGTAATACGCTTGGCAGATTTGGTTCGAATGTCCATCACATATATCTGTGGACTACCACTACGGTCGGACACAAAGGCCAGGCGTTTCCCGTCCGGCGACCACGTCGGAGAGACATTTATCCCAGGACCTCGGGTGAGCCTTGTCTTAATCCGTCCCTTAAGATCTATAATATATATGTCCGGATTTCCGTCCTTACTCAGGGTTACGGCAAGGCGCTGGTTGTCAGGATGCCATGCAGGAGCTATATTTAGACCGGAATATGCGGTAAGCTTGTATATTTTTCCGGTTTTTGTGTCCTTTACGTAAAGAAATGGTTTTCCGGTTCTGTATGATGTATAGACAATATATCTCCCGTTTGGAGAGTACCGTGGAGATATGGTAATGCCCTTATCAAAAGTCTCTCTCCTTATGTTGAACCCGTCAAAGTCTGATGTATAAATTTCTTTGAGGCCATCTTTTTTGGCCACAAAGGTGATCTTGGACAGGCTTACCCCGTGTTTTCCTGTTATTGCCATTACTATGAGGTCACAGAAACGATGGGCTATCATGCGAGAATCCTTGACCTTCCCGTTATATCGCCTTCCCTGTATCATGGCCCCTGTTGACATATCGAACAGCCTGAGTTCGACTGTCAAGGAATTGCCTCTTTTTTCCATGGAACCCTTGACCAGATAGTCCAGGCGAAATTTACTCCAGTCTGTGCCCAGCCTACCTCCATAGCTGGCTGGATCAAGTACTGAAAAGAAGCCATGAAAGATGAGATCATCTGAAAGTACCTTTGAAATCTTTCGGCCCAGGAGATCATTCTCAAAGGTGCTCGGCGTAACCTCTAAGTAGGGAACAGCAATAGGGATCTTTTGCAGATAAGGCGAAGTTATATCTATATAGAGTCTCGCTTCAGCCAAAGAGGGGCCGGATATCAGAAAAACAAGGCAAAAGATCCAACTCAATGTCTTTTTGTAAATATTCTTATCTTTCATAATTTATAACTATAATCCCACTGCACCCGGTCTGAACCTGATTCCTATTTCCAGCGGACCGGGTCCCAAGGCCCGAGGCAATGGAGGGAAAGGGCTTGCTTTTTGTACTGCTCTTATGGCCGACTGGTCAAACAGGGCATGACCTGACTTGTGTTCATACTCGGCATTGAGTACCCTCCCGTCCTGCGCAATTCGAACCACCACAATGGATGTCAGGCCGGTCTTGTCAAGTAGTTGCTCAGGAAGGACCCAGTGGCTCCGGACTTTGGCCCAAATCTCGGTACAATAGAGCCTGAGCACTTCACTCTGCTGTCCGCTCCCTGCCCCTGTTCCCGCAGCCGTTGTTGCGGTTCTTTTTGTCTTGGCCTTAACGCTGGATCTTATGGCGCTCAATCTATTTTTGATAACGGCTTCTGACTCTTTTTCCTTTACACGTTCCTCAAGATCCTTTAAACGCTTACTGAGTTTCTCTGTATCCTTGGTGGCAACTGGTTTTGGTTTAGGCTTTTTAGTGATCTTAGGCTTCTTGGGGCGTAGAGATACGGCCTTTTTCGGCTTTGATTTTGTTGGCGGAGGTGCTACTTTTGCTGCTTTTTTTTTGATTTTTTGGATCTTTGGTTTTGGTTTAGCAACTTTTGGCGAAGGCAGGTCAACTGTCTCAAAAAGCTTAACGGTGTAAACCGGTGGCATTGGTCGAGATCTTTCCCATAAATTGGGCGCAACTATAGAGAGTACAGCCAACGCAAGGTGTATCCCAATGGCCCCTATGAACGCAGACTTCCAATTCTCGTTAACCGGACCTGCTATCCCCTTTGACATTCTTCTTTGACTCAGATCGTTTATGTCTCTTTTTAGAAGGTTCCAGGGGCTCTGTCACCAGGCCAAGATCCTCTATGCCCGCTTCACGAATTGTGGCCATAACTCTGGCAACCGTCCCATAGGCAACGGCCCTGTCTGCTTTGAGGAGGACCTGCTGGGCCAGTCCTTCGTGCTTCATCTCGGAAAGGCGCCGTTTTAAAACCTCTTTGTCCACAGCGACTTTGTTGAGATAAATTTCCCCCTTATCATTAACCGTGATAACTATGTTCTTCTTTTTTTGGGGAAGGGACTTGGCCGTGGTCTTTGGGAGCTTAACGTCCAGCCCTTTGGTCATCATTGGTGCCGCGACCATGAAGATGATCAACAGCACTATGACCACATCTACCAGGGGCGTCACGTTTATTTCGGACATATATCGCCGTTTACCGCTTCCCTGTCCTGAATTATTAGCCATTCAGCCCTCTCCTATGTTGGTTCCTGAGAAGTCTCCTTGCCATGAAGGAGTTGCCTTTCCACAGTATTCAAAAAATCATTTGAAAATCCCTGGAGTTGAATTTCCATCTGACCCATCCAGCTCATAAAACCATTAAATGCAATAACTGCGGGTATCGCGGCTGCAAGGCCTGCAGCAGTGGCAACCAGGGCCTCTGAGATACCAGGGGCTACTGTAGCAAGGCTTGCCGAGCCCTTGAGCCCTATACTATGAAAACTTCTCATAATCCCCCAGACAGTACCAAAGAGACCAATAAAGGGAGCGGCATTTCCAGTAGTAGCCAGGAAGGGAAGTGTACGTTCCATGGCTGCCAACTCCTCCTGAATACCCTTGTTAAGGCTTCTCTCCAGAGTCTCAAGCCACACCCTCAGGCCAATAGCCGTGTCGCTGGGTTTAGGACATTTCTGAAGACGCTTCAACTCTTTATATCCTTCAAGAAACACTCCTGCCATAGGGGTCTCCGGCATTATCCTTGCGTGGTTGTATGCATGAGTGAGGCTGGGACTCTCCCAAAAAAGCCTTGCAAAATTTTCGTTCCCAAGTCTTGCCTGACGAAATCGCTTGATCTTTGCCAATATTACGGTCCAGCAAAGGATTGAAAAGACCACTAGCGTTATGAGAACCAATTTGACCACGGGTCCTGCACCTATCATCATGGTCCATACGTTCGCCGTTGTATCAACCTCCATATTTGATGTCCTCCAGACAAATAATCACTTGTTTAATCCTAAGTTGAGCAATTAGCTGTTAGCCATTAGCGTTTAGCTTTGAAAAAATCAAGGCATTATATTAATTAGTGCCTGAACGGAAACCCCAAAATTTGCTTTCTCAATTTAGGTCAGGGACAATTAACATATTAATGTTATTTCCTTTTTTAATTCAAAATTTAGAATTCAAAATTCAAAATTGTGTCTAAACGGCCTTTCCGTTCAGACACTAATTAGTGCCTGAACGAAAACCCCTCTTTTTGTCATTTCGACCGTAGGGAGAAATCTTTAATGCCTGTATTTTCAGTACGATAAGATTTCTCGCTTTGCTCGAAATGACAGTTTTGGTTAGTTTTCGTTCAGACACTAATTAGAAATAACATGAAAGTTTGTAATAGCAAAACATCCTGTAATCATTAAACTAATAGCTAACCGCTAAAGGCTAATCGCTCAATTTAGGTTTATTAATCCCACATATATGTGCTCATGGACACGGGCCTTCCAGTGCCTTTTGTAAATCCATACCCGGCCTAAAAGAAAATGCCCCTTTTTTTTGTCCTTGTTCCAAAAGAAATTCCACGGCCTTTATACCCTCCTCACCGAGATCCAGGGTATATTGGTTTACATAGAGGTCTATGTGCTTTCTCATAACCTCGTAAGACATCTCCTGTGCATGCTTCATTACAAAGTCCCAAACGGCCTCAGGGTTCTCAAAAGCTGACTTGATACTCATTTCAAGGGCGGCATCTATTGCCTGCAACAATTCAATGCCCAGGGAACGCCTGGCGATGATTCCGCCCAGTGGAATTGGAAAGCCTGTCTTTTCTTCCCACCAGGCCCCAAGATCCTGGATGCAAATTAGGCCAAGGTCATGATAGGTAAATCTGGTCTCATGTATGATTATCCCTCCATCCACCTCTCCCCCGGCAACCGCCTGGGCGATAAGGGCAAAGTTCATAGGCACCAGCTCTTTAACTTCTGGAGCGAAGAGCTTCAAAAGAAGTGCTGCAGTTGTATATTCACCAGGTATGGCAATTCTGTATTTCTCAAAATTGTGAGTATCTAAAGGTACTTTTGCAAGGAGCAATGGCCCACAGCCACGCCCCATGGCGCTACCCGACCTGAGGAGCATATAGTCATCCAAGACATGCCCCAGCACATGAAAAGACACCTTGCTCACATCAGTAGATCTGGCAAGGACCCTCTGATTCAGCTCTTCCACATCTGCTATTAAGGGTGATAGCTTATACTGTAAAGACACTTTGTTGTGAAGCAAGGCATAGAAAATAAAGGTGTCGTTAGGGCAAGAAGAAAGCCCCATGGTGATCCCTTTGTTGTTCCTGATATTCTCCATAATCAACGATAGCTATAACCATTCGCAAAATATTGGGTTTTTCTAACGGCTGGCATTAATCCAACAAAACCCCAAGGACCTTTTCCAGGACTTTGGCTGTTGCACTCAGGGCCTGGTTCAACCTCCAATTTTTTTTGTCAAGATCGCCTACCCAGTTACTTATACCACGAAACTCAAGGAGAGGGATATGATAGTAATTGCAGACCTGCGCGGCCGCAGCCCCTTCCATGTTCTCCGCAATTGATTTAAACCGTTCCTGCAAGTCCCAGGCCCTCTCTCTGGTGCCTGTGACGCAGGAAACAGTGACCATTGGGCCATAGCGTAGGCCAAGCTTTTTCACAAGATCAGACTTAATGATTTGGCGCCACCCGGGCTCAAGAGCAAACTCTGCCTGCGTTTTATCACCTTTCAAGGAAATCGGCTCGATCCCCGAAGGACCGTGACGGCCCAGATCACCATAGACTTCGGAGCTTGCAAGGCATACATCCTCAAGCTCTACATCCGCCCACTGATATGCCCCTGCTACACCAGCCAGGATTACTGCAGATGGTGCACCTTTGCTCTCAATAAATCTTGTCAGCTCAAAAGAGGTGCTACCCGGTCCAAGGCCGCACACCAGGTGAGGGCACTTGTATCTGTGGGCAAGAGTGAGAAAAGACTCCATTTCCTTTTTTGTGGGAGATACAATCAGAATCCGGGGAACGGTCATATCGGTCCTTAGCTCTCTAGCGCACTCTTAACTTCCAACTTTTAATTTTTAACTGACAAAAATGAGCAGATTAGAAGCAGAT
>JAGGRV010000517.1 GCA_021159445.1 Deltaproteobacteria bacterium
GTATCAAAACCGCTGACATAATAACCTTTCTCTAGTGCTTCCAAAACGAGACGGCGAGACGCGACTTCCCCAACCTGCTCCCTGAATGTGGCGGATGTGATTCGGCAATCATTATCTATTACCCAAACACCGAAGAGCCCTTCGGTCAGAGACAGCTCTTCCACAAGTGTCTGGAGGTTTACCTTTTCAGCAATATTCTTCTGATTCGTGATACTGATAGTCAGAGCACGATTCAAGGCAATGGCACTGTCCTGCATATTTGCAAGGAGACCCTTTTTTTCGTGCATATAGCTGGCCCAGAAAAAGAGCAGGGTAACGAAGACAAGTAAAACAACTATGGACAATATAATCTTTGTCCGGATGCCTAAATCTTTCAGGAATGACATACGTCCATCAGCCACTTTTTCCAGATACGGAGCCGGTCAGCGAAACCTTGTAACCACGATGCCAATGGCTACGGTCAGCCATATAAGCAAAAGGGTTATAGAAAGAAAGACACAGCGATGGTAAATGAGATATAATCTTTTATTCCCCTCTTCGAATAACCTCCCGGCAGCGCTTCTTATTTTTCTATTTTCCTTTTTTAGTGCAGGGAAGATGGCATCTTTATTCTTGTAGCAGTTCAAAATTGTCTTAAACAACTTATCGTCTTTCCCCATCAATTCATCAATTCTTTTATCATGCTGTGCCCACATCAGGAGATTTGAGACTGCTTCCTTGCGCTTATCCTGAAAACCGCGCTCCTGTGGCTGTTTCGGATAATTCCGGTAGAGGAAATACCCCTTTTCATGTATGCGAATTTCCTGCAAGGCTATGATGCCGCGATCGGGATTCATTTTTGAATATATGACCGCCAGAATACTCTTTTCCAAAGTTCTTAGCTCAATAATGTGCTTTTCAATAGCACTATGGTAAAGGATAAACTGATCAGATAATCTCTCATAGAGATTTATGGCCTCATCCCATTCGGCAAAATTAAAAAGATTTGCCTTATTTCCATCAGGTATTGACTTTTCATATGAAGAAAGCAATTTTCTTAATTTGCTTATTTTATCCTTGACATTATGAAAAGCGTCCTCCTGATTATAAATTAGGTAATTCTGTTCCTCTAGTTGTATATCTATTACTGTCTCGAGTATCTCTTTTCCGACGTTATTCAAGAAGGTGTATTTTGGTATAGCCTTGACATTGAATAAAAGAAAGGCACCCATAAGGAGAGAAAGCACAGTACATATACTAAAGGCGACTTTAACTACTTGGTGTCTTTTGTCTTCAGGGTAACGTTTTGGGCTTGGCTTTGGTTCTATGTTCAATTCGCTTACGGTATTTGTCATAATCAAATTCCGGGGTCCAGTTACGATCGTGACATTTAATGCAGACTGTTTGATAGTCCACCTTTTTTCCAATGGGAAGACTTCCCCTATCCTCAGGGTTATCTTTATGTTTGCTGCCAGGACCGTGACAGGCCTCGCATTGGACTCCCCTTAGTCCTGGTGTAATCTTTTCACTGACAAAGCCCTGTGGCTCCCCATAGCCGGTGGTATGACACTTTAGGCAATAGGGATTGTGTTTCATCCTGCCTAACCGGGCAAAGGAATTGGCATGGGGATCCTTTTCCCATTCCTTAAAATATTCGAAATGACAGAGCCGGCATTTCCTGTTGCCGATGTAATACGGCTCTTCAGCAGCGGAAACCTCACTGGCGCATAATAGAGAAAAGGGGATCAAGATTGGGAAAAGTATTGGTTCAAGGACCAAGACAAGAAAGACAATTATGATATTGGCACGCATGATCATCCCCCCACACAAGAGTCTGTATCATTTTTCATGGCGCAAGACATCCTTCCCAAGGCGCGTATCAGGAATTCCCATTTTAGACACAAAAATGTCAACAAATCAACTACTTAACCCCTTCCAGATACTTCAGCAAGTCTCCATCTGTAGACATTACCAATGTTGTATTGTCATCCATAATTTTTGTAAAGCTTTCCATGGTCCTGGTGAATCGGTAAAATTCAGGGTCCTTGTTGTAGGCAGCTGCATAGATGTCCGCTGCTTGCGAATTGGCCCTGCCTCTGATTTCCTGGGTCTTGCGATAGGCCTCAGAGGTAATGGTCTTGAGTTCGCGATCCTTTTCTCCGGAAATTCTTGCGGCTTCTCCAGCACCTTCGGAACGGTACTGCTCGGCAATACGCTTTCTCTCGGAGATCATCCTGGCATAGACTTCTCTCCTCACCTCTTCAACATAGTTGATTCGTTTGAATTTGAAATCCAGGATCTCTATCCCGAGATCAGTAACACGGGAAGATGCAGCTTTCAATACCTCCTGCTCCAGCTTTTCTCTGCCGAATCGAATATGCTTTAATGATCCCGTGTCTTCTTTTTTCTCGGCGTCTTCCGGGCTCGTGCTTCTTACCAGCTCTATGAGCACGTGCTTTGCTATGGCATTTCGTGTCTCACCGTCCAGGATGTCGTCCAATCTGGACTGGGCCCTGCGCTCATCCCTGAGTCGCTGGAAAAAAAGGAGTGGATCAGCTATGCGCCAACGTGCGTATGTATCCACCCAGATAAACCTCTTGTCCTTTGTCGGGATCTGGTTTGGGTCACCATCCCAGGCCAGAAAGCGTCTGTCGAAATAGTTGGTGTCTTGAATAAAGGGCAGCTTCATGTGCAGGCCCGGCGTGGTTATGGGTTTTCCAACAGGCTTTCCGAACTGTGTGACAATCGCCTGTTGAGTCTCATCCACTATAAAAAACATACCTCCAACCACCGACACGGCGATGATTATGGCTATTAATGCGATAGTAGATATATATTTCATGGCTTCACCTCACTGCCCAGCGAAAGAAGAGGAAGGACGCCTTTCACCTTGTCATCTACAATTACTTTGTGTTTGATCTGTGGATATATGGTGTCGATTGTTTCCAGATATATCCTCCTCTTGGTAACTTTGGGTGCCCTCTTGTAAGCCTCCAGAATCAACTCGAAGAACTTGGCGTCTCCCTTGGCGCGATTTATTCTGTCCTTAGCATACCCTTCGGCCTGCTGTATGGCCTGAAGCGCCTGTCCTCTGGCTTTCGGAATGACCCGGTTATATTCTGACCTTGCCTGGTTGATCATTTTCTCCCGCTCCTGCTGGGCCTGGTTTACTTCGTTAAAAGATGGTTTTACCTGATCAGGCGGATTAACATTCTGGAGGACGACCTGGTCTACAGTGATTCCTGTATCATACTGTTTACACAGTGCCTGAAGGCGTAACTTTACTTCGTCTGCCACTTCCTGTCTCCCTACGGTAAGGAGATCATTCACTGTCCTGTCCCCTACGACCTCTCTCATAATTGCCTCGTTCATATCTCGAAAGGTGGTCCTCATATCTCTGACCTTGACCAGATACTTGTAGGGATCATTAATGCGGTACTGGGAAGACCACTCCACCACGGCAACATTCAGGTCGCCTGTAAGCATCAGGGATTCACCTTTGAAGTTGCTTGAGGTATAGCGTGCCTGGACACCAGCCTGTTGAGTACGAAAACCAAATTCCTCCTTTAGCTGACGCTGCACCGGCACTTTGATGACACTTTCCACAGGGTCAGGCAACTTAAAGTTAAGACCCGGAGGTGCTTCCCGCACATAGCGGCCAAAGCGAAAGACCACCCCAACCTCTTCCGGTTCGACTGTGAACCATAGGTTCCAAAGAATGACTGCCAGTATCAGTGCCCCAACCAGTACTACCCCCGATCGCCATTGCGAGCCGGAAGGTATAAGCCGGCGCAGTTCTGCAGCATTTAAATTTTGCGGGTCCATTTTAGTTCTCCCTTAATTTTTTATTCTAAATTCACACAAACTTATATTATGGACTTATAATTTATCGACAACATTACGTCTATACGATAATTCGCCTCCCTACTGGTAGGAGAGGATTTATTTTTGGCAAAAGACTTTAGGAACGTACAATTTATTTATCTCCCGTTCCTTAGATAGTGTATTTTTATGAAATGAAGTCTATCATGAATAGCCTTATTAGTACAATGCAAAATTTTGATCACGAAAGCACGAAGACACAAAAGCCTGAGTGTTGTTTTATTTTGTGTTTTCAATCTTTCGTGTTTTCGTGATCGTGTTTCAGAATTTTCTGTCGGAAAAAACACGAGAATAGAGGAACTTTCAGGTTATGAGTATTCAAAAAGTATCCACAAGACCCTTTAAAGACCAGCGGCCCGGCACCTCAGGCCTTCGGAAAAAGGTAACTACGTTTCAGCAGCCCCATTATCTGGAAAATTTTATACAGTCTATCTTTGACGTCATAGGTGAAATAAAAGGCAAGACCATCGTCCTCGGAGGAGATGGCCGCTTCCACAACAAAGAGGCCCTTCAGATCATTATCAAGATGGCTGCTGCCAATGGGATAGGTCGTACCATGGTAGGATTGGGAGGTATCCTGTCTACGCCGGCGGCCTCCTGTGTAATCAGGAAGCACAATTTACTGGGCGGCATCATCCTTTCTGCAAGTCACAATCCAGGAGGCCCTAAGGGAGATTTTGGAGTAAAGTATAACGTCGAAAACGGGGGACCCTCTCCAGGGCACGTCACGGAGTCCTTCTACAGACGTAGCCTTGAAATCAACACTTACTGTTTTTTTGATGCCCCTGATGTGGACCTGGAACAATTGGGTGAGAACCGTATAGGGGACATGGTTGTGGAGATTTTTGACTCTGTTGCTGATTATGCTGGACTCATGGAACGGCTTTTTGACTTTGACCGGATGAAAGAACTCTTTAGCTCCGGTAAGTTTAGTATGGTGTACGATGGTATGAATGCTGTCACTGGTCCCTATGCCAGGGCTATTTTTGAAGGGCGTCTCGGTGCACCCCTTGGGACTGTGATTAATGGTGATCCTCTACCTGACTTTGGCGGGATTCACCCGGATCCTAATCTGAAACATGCACGAGAACTTGTCGAGATCATGAACTCGGAGAATGCTCCTGATTTCGGAGCTGCCTCCGATGGGGACGGGGATCGCAATATGATCCTGGGGAGGCGCTTTTTTGTGACGCCAAGTGATAGTCTGGCTATCCTTGCGGCCAACGCCGATCTTGTCCCTGGTTACTCCGGGGGACTATCAGGCATCGCCAGGTCCATGCCTACAAGCATGGCGGCGGACAGGGTGGCTGAAGCCCTGGGAATCCAATGCTATGAGACACCTACAGGATGGAAGTTCTTTGGCAATTTGCTCGATGCAGGCAAGGTGACGCTTTGTGGTGAAGAGAGTTTTGGCACAGGCTCGGATCACATGAGGGAAAAGGATGGGCTTTGGGCCGTGCTTTTCTGGCTTAACCTCTTGGCTGCAAAGGAGGAACCGGTTAAGAAAATTGTACAGGACCACTGGAGGAAGTTCGGTAGAAACTTTTACTCCCGTCACGATTATGAAGGGCTTGAGCCCGATTCTGCAAATGGTCTTATGGATCATTTGAGAGAGAGTCTTACCTGCTTGATGGGAAAATATTTTGGAAACTATGAGGTTGAGATCGCCGATGACTTCAGCTATACGGACCCAGTAGATGGAAGCTTGAGCACCGGTCAGGGAATAAGGATCATCTTCAGAGGGGCCTCACGAATAGTGTTTCGTCTGTCCGGCACCGGGACAGAAGGTGCCATACTCAGGGTGTACCTGGAAAGATACGAGATAGATACTGAAAGACAAGATCAGGATACCCAGGAAGCCCTTTCAGATCTTATTATTATTGCAAATAATATTGCCCAGATTCATACCCGCACCGGCAGAGATATGCCGTCGGTTATAACGTGACATATTTGAGCTTCAAATCAGCCAATTTGGAGGAAATAGTGAAAAATACCAGTAAAATTGTGCTTAACTCAAAAGAGATGGACCGGGCACTTACAAGAATGGCCCACGAAATAATAGAACAGAATAAGGGAATAGAGGATCTCGCCCTCATTGGCATCAGGACAGGCGGAGTGCCGTTATCCGAACGTCTGCAGCAGCGAATCGCTGCCATAGAGGGGACTATGGTCTCAACCGGGGTTCTGGACATTACTCTTTATCGAGATGACTGGAGTACACTGAGCCAGCATCCCATAGTCAGGAAGACTGAGATCTCATTTTCTATTGATAACAAAAATATAATACTGGTGGACGACGTCCTTTACACCGGACGTACTATCAGGGCCGCCCTGGACGCCTTGATTGACTTGGGCAGACCACAGAAGATACAGCTTGCTGTCCTCGTGGACAGGGGAAGACGGGAGCTTCCGATCAAGCCTGATTTTGTAGGGCTTTCTCTCCAGACTTCAGCCAATGAACACGTAAATGTTTTTTTGAATGAAATTGCAGGGAGAGACGAAGTTGTCCTGGAGGAAAAAGCTGGAAAAGATATATGAAGGAGATATCTCAGCCATTTGTAACTTCCTTGATAAAACGGAAATAACAGGCATAATTCCAGAATCAGAATCAGAAGCAGGGCAGATTTTCAGCCACAGACACACACGGACTGACACAGACAAACAGGTAACTGAATCCAGGATAGAATCGCAGATGCATGCACATACTCGCAGACTACAATTACCAAATCACCAAATCACCAAATCACCAAATCCACTAGGCATCACCATGGGCTGTCCGGCAGGAATCGGTCCTGAAATCATTATAAAGGCATTTGCTGCCAATCCTGAGTGGTTGCTGTCCCCCCCGGCAGTCGTCATAGGGGACATGAACATACTTAAAAGGGCATCAAAGGCACTTGATATCAACATTCCCATTAAGTCCTGGATGCCCGGCGATCCCTTTTCCAACAGTGCCATATATGTAATTACCCGGACCGGCCTTAACATTGAAGACATCCCTTGGGGTAAGCCGAACTCCGCTACAGGAAAGGCCTCTTTTGAGTATATCACCGAGGGCATTAAACTCTGCCGGGAAAAGAGGCTCTCCGGCCTTGTGACTGCTCCTATCAGCAAGCTGGGCCTCAAGCTTGCCGGCATCGACTACCCTGGGCATACTGAGATCCTGGCTGACAGGACCAACACGAAAAGATACGCCATGATGCTGGCAGGCGACAGACTCCGGGTAACCCTTGTGACCATACACTGCCCCTTGAGGGAGGTGGCAAACAGCATCAGCACGGAAAAGATTTTTCAAATAATTTCCCTTACTGATTTTTCCTTAAAAAATGAATTTGGTCTAAAAGAACCAAAGATTGCCGTGGCCGGGCTAAATCCGCACGGAGGCGAGTCCGGAATGTTTGGTAATGAGGAGGAGCAGGTCATAACACCCGCCATAGAAATGGCCAAGGAAAAGGAAATAATGGCCAGCGGACCCTATCCCCCGGACACGGTGTTTTATCAGGCTATCAATGGAAAATTCGACGCTGTAGTCTGCCAGTACCATGACCAGGGGCTGATCCCTTTTAAGCTTATTCATTTCAGGGACGGGGTCAACTTGACCTTAGGTCTTCCAATAATCAGGACTTCAGTAGACCACGGGACCGCATATGATATAGCCGGTACAGGAAAGGCGGATTGCGCCAGCCTTGAGGCAGCAATCAGGCTCGCATCGAAGATAGTGGTGAATCGAATGAGGCACGTTGAACATGCCGGATCAAAAGACAAGTAAATTTTTGGTTATGAATATCTCCATCTCGCATCAAAAACGACCTTATATCCCCTATATTGTTCCCTTTGTCCTTTACGCCATATGCATCTATATACCCTCCCTGTTTA
>JAGGRV010000607.1 GCA_021159445.1 Deltaproteobacteria bacterium
GAAGACGGCAAAAAAGACGTTAATTTGTTCAAGTTATTTATTGTACGTTCCTTAGCGCCCTTCGGGCGAGCTGTTAGCTGTTGAGCCGTTGAGTTTAACAACTTAACAACTTATTAGCTTATTAGGAGAAACGCGCAATGATTGTGCCGGTAATTTTATGCGGCGGCTCAGGTACCCGTCTTTGGCCGCTATCTCGTGAGGCTTATCCTAAGCAATTTTATTCACTGGTGGAAGATGAAACTCTGTTACAGTCAACTATCAAACGCCTGTCCGGCCTCCCGAATTGTGAAATACCTTTGCTGGTTTGTAACAACCGGCATCGTTTTCTGGCAGCGGAGCAGGTGCGCCGGATTGGCGTAGAGTCTCCATGCATCCTGTTGGAACCGGTAGGGCGGAATACCGCGCCGGCAGTTGCCTGTGCTGCCTTGAGTCTGACACAGCAGGAAGATGATCCTGTGCTGTTTGTGTTGCCGGCTGATCACATCATTACCGACATCCAGGCGTTTGGCCAGGCTGTTGAAACGGGTGCTTTGTTAGCCGAACAGGGAAAGCTGGTGACTTTTGGCATCATACCTACGGCACCTGAAACAGGCTATGGCTACATCAAGGCGTCAGACCGTCTGGATACTGACAATCCGGCTTTTCAGGTAGATCGTTTTGTGGAAAAGCCGGATATTGATACAGCTCAAGATTATATTGAGTCCGGAGAGTATTATTGGAACAGCGGAATGTTCATGTTCAAGGCCGGCCGCTATCTTGAGGAACTGGAGCAATTTGCTCCGGAGATGCTAAATGCATGCACTGCGGCCTACGAAAAGATCGTACAGGATCTGGATTTTTTGCGTCTTGATGCCAAGGCGTTTACTGAATGCCCAAGTGACTCTGTTGATTATGCAATCATGGAGAAGACGGATAGTGCTGTTGTTGTGCCATTAGATGCAGGCTGGAGTGACCTTGGTTCCTGGGCGTCACTGTTAGAACTGGGTCCCCGCGATCAAGATAAAAATGTGGTTCTTGGGGATGTGGTGACAAAGGACGTCAACAACTGTTATCTGCGGAGTGAGGCACGATTGCTGACTGCCGTGGGTGTAAAAGACCTGATAGTGGTGGATACCTCTGACGCCATGCTTGTTGTTCATAAAGACCGTGTCCAGGATGTCAAGGCCATTGTAAACCAGTTGAAGGTATCAGGACGAGAGGAATCCATAAGCCATCGCAAGGTCTATCGTCCTTGGGGGGCATATGAGAGCATAGATGTGTCTGAACGCTTCCAGGTAAAACGGATCACAGTTAAACCTGGCGGGATCCTTTCTTTGCAGATGCATCATCACAGGGCAGAGCACTGGATTATAGTCAGAGGCACTGCCAAGATTACCCGGGGCGATGAGGTATTATTGCTGGCAGAGGACCAATCCACCTATATCCCGTTGGGAGTAAACCATCGTCTGGAAAACCCGGGTGTGATTCCCCTGGAGTTGATAGAGGTTCAGACCGGTAGCTATTTGGGAGAGGACGACATCATAAGGTTAGAGGATGTATATGGGCGCTGATCTTGTTTGTTTCATGGCCTATGATATACGTGGCCGCGTTCCTGATCAATTGAATGAGGACATCGCCTTTCGGATTGGCAGGAGCTATGCTGAATTTCTCAAACCTAAACAGATAGTGGTGGGACGTGACGTTCGACTCTCCAGTGAGTTTCTCTGTGATGCCCTCAGCCAGGGCCTGATGGAAAGCGGCGTGAACGTGTTCGATATCGGTCTATGTGGTACAGAGGAAATATATTTTGCCACTTTTCACCATCACCTGGATGGCGGAATCATGGTAACCGCAAGTCACAACCCCAGGGATTTTAACGGCATGAAGCTGGTGCAGCAAGGAGCACGTCCTATAAGCGGTGACACCGGTCTTCATGAAATCCGCCGACTGGCGGAACAGGGCTTATTCCCCCCGGTGGAAAAATCAGGATGGCGCAGGGCATTGGTCAACCGGCCCGACTATATCAGGCATCTGTTGCACTATGTGGACATACCAAAACTTAAACCACTCGAGATCGTAATCAATTCCGGTAACGGCTGCGCAGGTCCGGTGATGGATGCCCTGGAGCCCCATCTGCCCTTTGAGTTCATTAAGGTCCAGCACCAGCCTGACGGGACTTTTCCCAACGGAATTCCAAACCCATTGTTGCCGGAGAACCGTTCAGTTACCAGCAAGGCCGTTCTCTCTTCAGGGGCTGATTTGGGTATTGCCTGGGATGGAGATTTTGACCGTTGCTTCTTTTTTGACGAAAAAGGCCGTTTTATCGAGGGTTATTACATTGTAGGTCTGCTGGCCGAGGCATTTCTGGCAAAAAAACCAGGAGAAAAAATCATCCACGATCCACGGTTGACCTGGAATACTATTGATGTCGTGACCAGTGCAGGCGGCATACCCATACAGAATAAGACAGGGCATGCCTTTATGAAGGAACGTATGAGGTCTGAAGACGCGGTTTACGGTGGAGAGATGAGCGCTCATCATTATTTTCGGGATTTTGCTTACTGTGACAGCGGTATGATTCCATGGCTATTAATTGCAGGACTGATGAGTCAGAAGGAACAGCCACTGTCAGCCATGCTCGATGAACGTATCGCATTGTATCCAGCCAGTGGTGAGATCAACCGGCGACTGGATGATCCTCTAACTGCTATTACCCGCGCACAAAAGGTCTATGGACCTCAGGCCTATAGCATAGATGAAACCGATGGTATAAGCATGGAGCTGGATGGTTGGCGCTTCAATCTGCGCTGTTCCAATACCGAGCCGGTGTTGCGCCTGAACGTGGAATCCAGAGGGGATGTCGATTTGATGCAGGAGAAAACAGCAGAGTTACTGGCGCTGATCAAGACCAGTGGATGATAAAGTCCTATCCCTTGTCCCTTTGGCATTGGAGCCTCCTTCCACCTTGATCACTGTGTGGACATTACCTCTTGGATGAAAGTCACCTTCCACCTTGATGGTGCGGGGAGAAAGGACCTCCGTCAGGTCTGAGAAGATTTTGTTAGTGGCTTCTTCGTGCGAAATGTATCGATCTCTATAGCCGTTGAGATAGAGTTTTAGAGATTTCAGTTCCACTATGAACTGGTCCGGTACATAGATTATCTTTATGGTTGCAAAGTCAGGATATCCTGACCTTGGACAAAGGCAGGTAAACTCCGGGAAACTTATCTCTATGGTATAGTCGCGTTCAGGGCATGGATTAGGCCACGATTCAAGCTCGGCCTTTCGTATCTCTTTTTCTCCGTATTTCATTTTCATTATTTCCAGATAAATTGAGCGATTAGCTGTTAGCTATTAGGTTTTAGCTTAACAGTCCGTTTTTATACAAAGTTTTTACCTAATAGCTAACAGCTAATGGCTGGCATCCGTCTATGTTGAAAAAGTGTAAACTGTAGAATGAGGGATGCCGTACGTTCTATTGGCCAACAAGAATTTTATGAACCGGAACAATAGTGACGCTCTTCCTTACCCTCGGCAACTCCTCATACAAAACCTTCCACGTATTAGATGTCGGATGCCCTATGGCAAGAACACATCCATTCTCCATAGACAGTTTCACCATTTTTTTGATTTCCCTTCTGATGGATTCCTTTTGAGTATCGTGATCTAGAAACACACGCCTTTCAGCAGCCGGTATCCCCATAGATCTGGCAGTTACATATGCTACACTGTCATGAGTAGTCTTACTGTCAACAAAGAAAAGACCACGGCGCTTTATTTCAGTAAGAATTAATTCCATGCCCCTTTTATTTGTAGTGAACTTAGAACCCATGTGATTATTGACTCCGATTGCACCAGGCACAGCATCCAGGTCCTTTCTGAGTATCTGTAACATGGAATCAAAGTCCATCCTCAGACGCAGGACACCAGGACCAGGGTTAATCGCAGTGTTAACAGGTTCCAGAGGTAAGTGTATTAAGACATCTTTGCCGAGATCCTTGGCCTTTTTGGCCAGTTTGGGCGTATAAGGTGCAGTTGGGAGAAAGGAAAAGGAAAGAGGGGCCTCTAACTTCAGAAACTTATTGTTAATGCTAAAATTATAGCCCATGTCGTCTATAAGTATAGCTACTAAAGGCATAGAGGCTGTGCTTTTAGGTCTTGATGGTTCGGAAGGACGGACAACTGGTGGTGCGGAATCAAATTCTTCAAAGAGCAGGCGGAGGGGCAAAGGAAGCAAGTATAAAAAAGCTACAATTGATCCGGTTATTCCCAGGGCTATTATAGGCCACAACAGACCTGGAGAACGTCTTGCGCTATTTTTTTTGCGGGTTTTGTTCCTCGATGAGCGAGATTTAAACATTTAAAAGGCTTGAACAAGTATGTACTGTAGCACTTTACAGCTTTCGTAAAGGTAGTAACTTGATAATAATAGTAGTAGTATCACAGATAATCTGTGCCCTATTCTACTTGTTTAAATATGGCCCAAGCCTTTAATATTCTAACTGCTTCTTCTAACTGGTTATCCATAGGGGGTGGCTGTGTTTCTTCATTGTCAACTTCAGAGTCGACAGCTTCTGGCTTATCTTTTTTATCTTTTGCAGAACTCAGATTATCTTCAATTGGCTCATTTTCATTTAGCAAGTGTCCTTCTAAATCGCGTTCCGTCGGAAAATGAAAGATTTTGTCCTTTTCTTTTGGTTTTTCCTGTAGCGTGTAAGGTACTTCTATATCAGGCTCTATACCCTTTGCCTGTATGGATCTGCCGTTAGGCGTGTAGTATCTGGCTGTGGTAAGGCGTACTGCAGATCCGTCTTCAAGGGGTATGATAGTCTGGACCGATCCCTTGCCAAAGGTCTGTACACCTAAAATTATTGCCCTTTTGTGATCTTGTAAGGCCCCGGCAACAATCTCCGAGGCACTGGCGCTTCCTTCATTGACCAATACTGCTATTGGGTACTTGTGATGATGCTTGTTCGGATGGGCCTCAAAACGCATTTTTTGTTCTTCGATCCTGCCATCTGTGTAGACAACAAGTCCCTTTTCCAAAAATACGTCAGCTACTTTTACAGCCTGGTCGAGTAACCCACCAGGATTGTTTCGCAGATCAAGAACCAGGCCCTTAAGGCCTTTGCCCTTTTCTAGCTCTCTTAGGGCCTTTTTCAGTTCAAAAGTAGTCTTGTTCTGGAAGTTACTAACACGTATATAACCATAACCATCTTCCAGAATCCTGGACCGCACACTTTGTATGGGGATTACGTCCCTTGTTAGGGTTATGTCTTTAAGCCGTCTCCATCCCTCACGATATATGGAGATAGTGACGTCGGTCCCCTTGGCACCCCTTAGAAGCTTTACTGACTCAATCAAGGTCATGTTTTTAGTGGTTTTGCCCTCTATCTTGAGTATTTTATCATTAGCCTTTAAGCCCGCTTTGTATGCTGGTGTGCCCTCTATAGGGGACACAACCGTCAGTATGCCATCTTTGAGGCTGATCTCTATGCCTATGCCGGTGAAGCTGCCCTTGGTCTCTATCTGAAGTTCCTTGTAGTCCTCAGGCTTCATGAAAGAGGAGTGCGGATCAAGAGATTTGAGCATGCCCTGTACTGCACCGTAGATAAGTTTTTTGGGCGGGATCTCTTCAACATAATTGCGCTGTACCAGGTCGAGAACAGAACCGAAGATCTTAAGTTGTTCGTAAGTTCCGTCTTCCCTGGCAGAGGCAATTTGATGTGCCTGGTAGGTGCCCATAACCATGAAAGCACAAATCAGAGCAGCTATAACAAGCCAGTGACGTCCCGACTTTGGAAATTTTTCCATTTTTTATCTCCCACAACTATTTATGATAATAAAACATCTTAGGAAGACAGGCAATCTCTATTTTGCCATTTAAAGCAATCTCTTAAATCCATACGAACAAAGGGGAAAATTGCGTAACGATCCGTATTCATAGCAGGCGCCATGTAGTATGGTCTTTATTTATGTATAAATCCTGCCTGTTCTGTCCTCTTTCAGACCTCCTGCCTGGCCTTCGGAAATGGCTTCTCTGGCCAGTTGATCAGCCAGTTCGTTTTCCTCGTGTCCGGCATGACCCCTGGTCCATTCCCAACGTACCTTGTGAAACTGGCATAAAGAGTCAAGTGCCTGCCATAGGTCCTTGTTTTTAACAGACTTTTTGGCGGCAGTCTGCCACCCTCTGCGCTTCCATGCAGATATCCACTCGGTTATACCCTGTTTTACGTATTTTGAGTCGGTGGTGATAACCACATCACAGGCCCTTTTAAGGGCCTCAAGTGCCCGTATTGCTGCCAAGAGTTCCATCCGGTTGTTTGTGGTGTTTTTTGACCAGCCCTTGATGCACTTTCTCTGTTTGTCATACTGTAACATTGCCCCCCATCCACCGGGGCCCGGATTTCCTGAGCAGGCACCATCAGTGAATATATGGACTATAATTTTTTGATTGTTTGCTGACATAGCAGTTTATACCTGATTAAAGCTATTTTCGCCCTGTATATAGTGTAACAATACCCATTGTCAGAGGTCTGTGCTTAACCTCTCGAAATCCCACATCTCTCATTATTGCGGACAGGATCTCAGGTTCATAGAAGCCCTGAATGGAATCTGCCAGATAGCGATAGGCCTCTTTGTCGCCTGAGATGATGCCGGCCATAAAGGGGAGGAGCTTGTGCAGATAGAGTTTGTATATCGGGGAAAAGAGGCGGTTCTTTGGACGCGAGAATTCGAGAATCGCAAGTTTTCCTCCTGTTTTCAGCACCCTTAGCATCTCTTTTAGGCCCTGTTCCGGCCGGCTGAGATTCCTGACCCCAAAGGCTATTGTTATCCCTTGAAATTTCAAGTCATGGAGTGGTAAGTATTCTCCGTCACCGCATATGGGGACTATATATTTCGCCTTTTTGCTGCCATTTTCCAATTGAAGCGCCCCATGCCGGAGCATCTCATAACAGAAATCCACTGCCACCACCGGGCGCGCTATTTGCCTCACAATTTCAGCCGAAAGGGGCAAGGTTCCGGCGCAGAGATCCAGGATGGGACCTTGTTTGAACTCATCAAACTCTCGCGTGGTTACCCATCTCCAGTAGTGGTCTATATAAAAACTAAACAACTTGTTTAAGAGATCATATCTCCCGGAAACAGAAGCGAATTTGTCCCTGACAAAACGCTTTTTCTCTTTTCCTGTTGGTATCATTGCTTGTAGATGTTCAGGGTTCAGAGTCCAAAGGTTCTGGGTTAGCTGATAGGCTGGCTGATAGGCTGGCTGATAGGAAATCGCTTTTTGCGATTTGGACTGAAACGGCACTCCCATGCACCACACACTGACTTCTATAGCACTGTTGGAAGCTGCAGGTCAAGGAATTTTCAATGTGTCGTGAAAAAAGAGGGAAAAATAAATGTTTCGGCCCTTGGAGAAGTTAATTCACGCATATTTTGTGCGCACCTGGCCAATAACTACCTGTGAAAAAGCTGGACGGGAATTAATGAAGGACTGATAATCTTCATCTCAGAGCCACATCACTGATAGGTCAAAGGATCAACCTCCCAAACTTTTTTGACAAGCTCCTTCCATATCTTGGATGGCACATGTGGGCCATTTCAGCGGAATCATATCTTAAATTACTATAGTCCCGGCCCATATTATCCGATAATAAAGGAACAGATATCGTAAGCGTTCACAGGGCACCGCATCTGCTTTGTTGTCGGGCACTTGAAGTACAGGGAGTACGTCTGCAT
>JAGGRV010000090.1 GCA_021159445.1 Deltaproteobacteria bacterium
AGACGGCAAAAAAGACATTAATTTGTTCAAGTTATTTATTGTACGTTCCTTAGCTTGACACCTATTAAATCAAATGTTACAGAATATCCGCAACTTTGCGGGCGGGTAGCTCAGTGGGAGAGCATCGGCCTTACAAGCCGGGGGTCACAGGTTCAAACCCTGTTCCGCCTACCACGCTTTGAGAAAAGATATCAGATATGGGGTCGTAGTTCAGTTGGTTAGAACGCTGGCCTGTCACGCCAGAGGTCGCGAGTTCGAGTCTCGTCGACCCCGCCATTTCGATAAATTGTGGGATACATTAATCCTTCAATTTACAATTCCTCAATTATCACTTATGACAGACCTCGTTAAGGAACGGGAGATAAATAAGTTGAACAAAAATTAATAGGATTTTTTGTTGTATTCAAGGCGCGAGGAGCGAGCATAACGGGTTATGTGATCGACGAGCAACGAAGAAGACGGCAAAAAAGACATTAATTTGTTCAAGTTATTTATTGTACGTTCCTAAGTGGTTCAGTAGTTGATTAGTTCAGTGATTATTATTATTTGAATTTATATAGTTTGCATAGAAATTGGATACTTGATGTAATTGAAGCTTTAATATACTGATTTAACATACTTATTTTCCGACTCAACGACTCAACGATTTGACGATCTCTGTATGAATTTAGATGTCATGGGTTTTGTTTTTAAAAAAGGAATATCTCTCTTGTTGATGCCTTCCGGCATGATATTCGTGTGCCTTTTTTTTGGCTTTTTCATCTGGCCCCTGAAGCGGTGGCGGAATTTGTCCCGAACATTATTCGTCGTGGCCTTTCTTGTTTATGGCTCAGCCGGAAGTGCTCCTGTTGCCAATTTCTTGATTTGGGGCCTTGAGCGTTCCGTCCAATCTGACAATTCAACCATATCAGCAAGCGATAATATAACCACGGTGGTAATGCTATGCGGAGGGGTTTTTCCTGATGAGGATAGGCCCATTGCAGACCGTCTTACGCCAAGCACAAGGCTCAGAGTACTAAAAGTTCGAGAACTGTGCCGCGACAATCCAACTATAAAACAGCTTGTAATTGTTGGTGGTTGTACCAGGCCTACCGGCTGTCCGTCTTCTGAGGCACAGATGTCCTACTCCTGGCTTGAGGAAGTGGGTTTGCCAAACAACGTGGAGGTGTCTCTGGAGGAAAACTCCAGGGATACTGAGGAAAACATAAGGGCTGTAAGTAAAATTATGGGACAAGCGCCTTTCTACCTGGTGACATCTGCTGCACACATCCCAAGGGTCCTCTTGATCACAAAAGACATGGACCTTAAAGTTCATCCCGTCCCCTGTGATTTTCAGTGGTCTCAGAATCAGTGGAGTCTATGGGATCTTTGGCCTAATCCCGACAATCTTAGAAAATCCGACTTTGCATGTCACGAATACCTTGGGATTACATGGTTCCGCCTTAAGCATTATTTCAATAAGGTTCTCAACATTTAATTCCTTCAGCCTTTTTACCGAAAATGGTAGAGGGGCATAATGTCAACAACCTGTTTTTTTTCTCTAAGCATTTTACTCTTTCTTTGGCTTCTCACGTGTGTGGCCCTGGTGGTGATTTTACTGAAGCGCAGGGCTTCAAGTACCGAGCCATCATCTTTCCATTCGGAGTTGCTTGTCGGGCTTGCTTCAGCAAAATATCAGGAGGCAAGGGAGGCATCAAAGCGACTCAGTGAAGTGGCTGATGCCCTTCATATAGGTTTAATGGAACTTAAGGGCAACCGGATAAATGAGATAAACCAGAGTGCTGTTGAGCTATTGCCCGAGGACATGAGAAGCGGTCAGTCCTTAACAGGACTATTGGCATCATTGCAAGAAAACAGTCCCAGAATTCTTGAGTTAGATCAGATGGCTGTTCAATTAAGCAAGTTGCCGATTTCCGGCTCTCAGGATCTGGTCCTTGTACAGGACGTCACAGAGAGCTTCCTTATGGCACGGAAGCTTAAACAGCATGAAAGGTTGGCCCTTCTTGGCCAGATGACTGCGCAGATGGCCCACCAGATAAAGACCCCCCTTGCAGTACTGGCCGGACAGGCGCAGATGCTCGCAAGACATCTAAACACGGACATGGCACTAAAGGACCAGGCAGAAGCCATTTATCGTGAGGCCAGAGATCTTGCTAAGCAAATAAATGAAATATCGAATTTTTATAAGAAAAGAGAGCCGTATTTCAAAGATGTTGAACTATGCCGACTACTTGATGATGTAAAGAAAAGACTCGATTCTCCGGATTATTCATGCGAGATCAGTATCGAGTGCCCGGATGAAATCACCATTGAGACAGATCCGGGTCTGTTACAAAATTTGCTGTTCTTGCTTGGGCAAAATGCCCTTTCATCGGAAACTGCCGCCTCACTCTTGTCTATAAGCGTAGTAAAGGACAATGAACAGGTGACTATCAGGGTAAAGGACAATGGCGCAGGTGTGCCTGAGGCCATGCGTGACAAGCTCTTTGAGCCATTTGCGAGTACCAAGGGGGAAGGACTGGGGCTGGGCCTGTTTCTTGCCAGAGACCTGACCCGTCAGATGGGTGGCAGCATTGAACTGGAAGAAGTCGAGCAGGGGGCCTCTTTCAGGTTGAATTTTCCAATCAAGCCAGCCCCTTCTTTTTCAAGTAGATCCGGACTGCCGTGATTGCAGCCGGTGTAATTCCGGAAATCCGTGAGGCCCTCCCAAGGGAGTCAGGTTTTTGGGCGCTCAGCTTCTCCTTGATCTCATTTGACAGCCCGGGGATGTTTTTATAGTCCAGGTCATATGGGAGGCGGACAGATTCCCATTTTCGGAATTTGGCTATCTCAGTTTCCTGGCGAGCGACGTAGCCTGAGTACTTGGTCTTGATTTCCACCTGGCATGCTGCTTCATGGGACAGTTCCTTCAGCTCGGTATATCTCTCGGCCATAGCTTTGAGATCAAGCTCAGGGCGACGCAGGATGTCTTCAATACTGACCTGCTGCCTGATGGGTTTTGAACCAATGGATTTAAGCCAGTTATTCAACTCTGCCCCGGGGCGAAGCTTTATTCTCCTGATCATTTCAAGACCACGCGAAATCTCCTGTTGTTTTTTTTCAAACAGTCCCCAGGCATTATCATCCACAAGGCCGACACGTCTTCCAAGAGGCATGAGCCTTAGATCAGCGTTATCCTCCCTCAGGAGCAGCCGATACTCCGCCCTTGAGGTGAACATCCTGTAGGGCTCCTTTGTGCCCTTGGTCACAAGGTCATCTATCAATACTCCTATGTACGCCTGAGACCGGTCGATAATCACAGGGTCCTCTTCCCGCACCTGCCGGGCAGCGTTTATACCTGCCATGAGACCCTGGGCCGCAGCCTCTTCATATCCGGATGTCCCATTGATTTGTCCTGCAAAAAAAAGGCCTTTAACCAGATGGGTCTCCAGGGAAGGCTTGAGCTGCACAGGGTCTGCATAGTCATACTCTATTGCATATCCGGGCCGGAGTATCTCTGCGTTTTCAAGTCCCTCTATGCTCCTGACCATTGCCAGTTGTACGTCTATAGGCAGGCTTGTGGGAATGCCGTTGGGATAGATCTCAACTGTGTCCAGTCCCTCAGGCTCCAAAAATATCTGATGCCTTGGCTTTTCAGGGAAACGGAAGACCTTGTCCTCAATTGACGGGCAGTATCTGGCACCCACACCCTCGATTACACCGGTAAAAAGTGGGGACCTGTCTAACCCTCCCTGGATGATCTTATGTGTCTTTTCGTTGGTATAGGTCAGATAACAGGGTACTTGTCGCAAGGGAATTTTTTTCGTGGCAAATGAAAAAGGCCTTGGTTGTGGGTCTCCTTTCTGGACCTCAAGCCCTTTAAAATTGATTGACCGTGCGTGCAGGCGAGGGGTAGTGCCTGTCTTAAGCCTTCCGATGCGGAAACCCAACTCTGCCAAGGATCTCGATAGCCTGTTGGAAGGAGGATCGCCCATACGTCCGGCAGGAAAACGGTTAAGCCCTATGTGGATAAGCCCTTTGAGGAATGTCCCTGTGGTGACTACTACAGTACTTGCATGAATCTCTTGGCCAAGCGTGGTCTCAATCCCGTATACCCGTCCTTCCCTGGCCAGGATCCTTCCTACCATTGCCTGATATACATCCAGGTTTTCTTGATCCTCAAGGACCTGCTTCATGGAGAGGCGATAGCGCAGCATGTCTGACTGTGCCCTGGAGGACCTTACCGCAGGCCCTTTTGAAGTATTAAGCTGCCTGAACTGAATCCCCGTGGCATCAGTATTTTTCGCTATTTCGCCCCCAAGGGCGTCTACCTCCCGGACTAAATGCCCCTTGGCCAGGCCGCCAACAGCGGGATTGCAGCTCATGGCAGCTATACAGTCCAGGTTTATTGTGAGGAGGCAGCAGGGAACCCCGAGCCTTGCAGCAGCCAGGGCGGCTTCGCACCCGGCATGCCCGGCACCTATTACTATCACCCCGTAATGTTTTGGAAATACAGACATATCCCTTGAATGCTTCCGTCAAAGAGAGTCCCGCCGTAAGCGACTAATTTAAGTTTGTGCCTTAATGATGTCGATAGTATTATAATGCTGTATCAGAATTTATCCAAGCCGAATGGCCAAGCTCTGACTGTTTTATCGCATTCGGTCTTTCCATATTTTAACTTCTCATTTCCTCCTATTAAAACTAAACTAGCTGTAATGTTTGGCGTCTTTCATAGCAAGCCAAAAGTAGTTTACACTTTTAGTGGTAATATACCTCAAAAAATATGACTTGTGCGATTAGGAACGTACAATAAATAACTTGAACAAATTAACGTCTTTTTTGCCGTCTTCTTCGTTGCTCGTCGATCACATAACCCGTTATGCTCGCTCCTCGCGCCTTGAATACAACAAAAAATCCTGTTAATTTTTGTTCAACTTATTTATCTCCCGTTCCTTAGCCATTAGGTTTTAGCTTAACAGTCTGTTTTTATATAAAGTTTTTACCTAATAGCTAACGGCTAACAGCTAATTGCTGGCATCCGTCTATGTTGAAAAAGTGTAAACTACAGAATGAAGGATGCCTAATGTTTTAGCAGGAGGTTATCATGTCAAACAACCTTTATGTCGTGGCCACTGAAGCAAGAAGCGGGAAATCAGCCATTATTCTGGGCGTGATGGAGATGCTGCTCAGAAAAATCGACAGGGTTGGCTTTTTCCGCCCGATTATTTCAGACGCCAAAGATCAGGATCATGACATCAATCTTATTTCCTCGTATTTTGACCTAGGGATTCCGTACGATAAAATGTACGGATTTACCGCAACAGAGGCCGATAATCTGGTTTCGCTAGGCAGGCGAACTGAATTGATCGAGGGAATAATCAATAAGTATAATGAATTAAGTGATAGTTGCGATTTTGTGTTATGCGAAGGCACCGATTTTGTGAGTTCCGCAGCTGCCTTTGAGTTCGATATCAATGCGGAGATCAGTAAAAACCTGTCATGCCCGGTCTTATTGGTGACCAACGCACACCAGAAGAGCACGGATGATATAGTCCGATCCGTCGAAGTGGCTCTTAAATCCCTGAGTGGAAAAAAATGCCACACAATCGCCACAATTATTAACCGTACAGAGCCAAAGGATGGAGATGCGATTATCAAGATCCTGAAAGAAAAGGACTTGACCGGAGAACAGTTGCTTTACGCCATGCCGGATGAACCGTCTCTCGGGAATCCCACAGTGGGTGAGATTGCGAAGCTTCTGGGTGCTGAGGTGTTATATGGGGAAGAACAATTGAACCGGCACGTGCACAACTTTACGATCGCGGCGATGCAACTGCATAACTTCTTGACCAGGATAGAATATGGTTCACTGATTATTACTCCCGGAGACAGGGCGGACGTGATCGTCGCCTGTCTGGCTGCAGTTTCGTCCGCGTCCGAGCAAAACATCTCAGGGATCGTATTGACCGGTGGCTTGAAACCGGAAAAGCCTATATGGGATCTCATTAAAGGATTTCCCCTGATGGTGCCTATCCTCAGCGTCAAAGAGAATACTTTCCCCGCAGCAACAAATGTTAACAAGATCCACGCCATAATTTCACCGGATGATGACCGGAAGATAACGCAGGCCCTGGCGGTATTTGAAAAAAACGTGGATACGGAACAATTGGAGGAAAAAGTCATTACAACACGCACCGCCATTCTCACCCCGAAGATGTTCGAATATGAACTGGTGCAAAGGGCCAGGGCAAACAAGCAACATGTGGTCTTACCAGAGGGCGAGGACGAGAGAATCTTACGGGCTGCAGAGATACTGCTTTATAGGGAAGTGGTGGACATCACTCTTCTTGGCAATGAAGATTTGATCCGTGGAAAGATCGCACAACTGGGGCTGAGGATGAGCCTCGCGAATATCATTAATCCCCTGAAATCCGAGTTATTTGAGGAGTACATGCAGACCTATTTTAATTTAAGGAAACATACGGGGATCACAGAGGAATATGCACGTGATATGATGAGAGATGTAAACTATTTCGCAACCATGATGGTCTATAAGGGGCATGCCGATGCAATGGTCTCCGGCGCGGCACACAGTACTCCAGCAACGATTCGCCCCGCACTTCAAATTATCAAGACAAAGCCGGGGTTTTCCATTATTTCGAGCGTATTACTTATGTGCCTGGAGGACAGGGTGCTTGTCTACGGGGACTGCGCAGTGAATCCTGATCCAAATGCCGGCCAACTGGCCGAGATTGCTCTCAGCTCCGCACAAACTGCAAGGATCTTTGGTATTGATCCGGTTGTTGCCATGCTTTCGTACTCTACCGGAGAGTCAGGCAAGGGAACGGATGTGGACAAGGTCCGTGAAGCAACCAGGATTGCAAAAGAAAAGGCCCAGAAATCCTTCCCCGGCCTGAAAATCGAAGGACCTATCCAGTATGATGCAGCCGTTGATTCCTCGGTTGCCAAGACCAAGTTGCCTGGGAGCGATGTTGCAGGAAAGGCCACCACGTTTATCTTTCCTGATCTGAACACGGGTAATAACACATACAAGGCAGTTCAGAGGTCAGCAGGAGCAGTAGTTATTGGTCCCATTCTTCAGGGGCTAAAACATCCTGTAAATGACCTGAGTAGGGGATGCACAGTCCCGGATATAGTGAACACTGTTGCGATTACCGCGATTCAAGCGCAATCAGAGAAAGGATTGTCATGAAAAAAACCCAAGGCAGCCTAGTAACCGAGCCCGTGGACCGGGTTATGCTAGAAGAGTAGGAACAAGGATACCAGATGGATACAGATCTGAATCTAAAAGCCTTTCAGCAGCTCAGTTATGGCCTTTACGTGGTTTGTTCAAGCGACGGCGATAAAATGAACGGCCAGATTGCCAACTGTGTTTTCCAGGTCACTTCCAGTCCGCCGAGAATTGCCGTTTCCCTGAACAAAGAGAACCTTACTCACGAGTTTATTCAGAAAAGCGGCGAATTCAGCGTGTCTGTTCTTGAAGAATCTGTTCCCATGAAGTTCATCGGCCTGTTCGGATTCAAGTCCGGAAGAGATGTGGACAATCTTTCCCATGCGGGTCATGAACAAGGTGTAACCGCCTGCCACGTTGTTACGGAGCATACCTTGTCCACGATGGAGGCAAAGATCATTGGACAGTTTAGGAACGTACAATAAATAACTTGAACAAATTAATGTCTTTTTTGCCGTC
>JAGGRV010000603.1 GCA_021159445.1 Deltaproteobacteria bacterium
GCTTGATCTTGTGGATGAAGCAACAAAACAGAATGCAAGGAATGAGGAACTTGATTAGGTACATCGTTTTATCAGGAGATCATCAAGGGATTAAAACAGAAAAAAGACGCAAAATCCCAGGCATCCGAATGTCTTTCATGGGCTGAAAAAATCGGAAAGGGCAGGAAAGCACAGGGCCGCCTATAGTAGGGCTGCGCAAGTGCTGGGCTCTCTTGCCGAGGCTTACCTGGCAATGGACCGAAAAAACAAGGCCATAGAAATACTGCATGAATACTATAATGAAAAATATAACAGGTTCAGCGCATTCCGCAGGGAGGTAAAATCAGTTGTTATGCATTCAGACCTGTTGAAAAAAACAGGTTTCTTGAAATAGATCAACTTCAGTCCCTTATCTTTGGATCCAGGGCGTCTCTCAGCCCTTCCCCCAGCAGGTTGTAGCCAAGTACGGTCACGAGGATTGCCAGACCTGGGAACATCGAAAGCCACCAGGCTATCTCCAGATTGTCCTTGCCTTCAGTAAGCATGTTACCCCAGCTTGGGGTAGGAGGCTGCACTCCGATTCCGAGAAAACTAAGGGCGCTCTCAGTGAGAATTGCCCCACCGACTCCGAGTGTTGTTGCCACAAGGATAGGGGCCACTGCATTTGGTAAAATATGTGAAAAGGCTATCCTTGCATTGGAGGCACCTGATATCCTGGCGGCCAATACGAAATCACGCTGCCTGAGACTCAGGAATTCCGCCCGTACAAGCCGGGCCACCCCCATCCAGCTTGTGAAGCCTATCACCGCCATGATGTTCAAGATTGATGGCTCAAGAAAGGCAATAACAGCCATTATAAGAAAGATAGTGGGAAAGCAGAGTATTATGTCCACGAAACGCATTATCAGCCCGTCTATCCACTTGCCATAGAATCCGGCAAGGGCCCCAAGGATAGTACCAATGACTGTTGCAATCCCGACAGCTACAATCCCCACCAGCAAGGATATTCTCGCCCCATAAATAAGCCTTGAAAGACAGTCCCTGCCAAGTGGGTCCGTACCAAGTAGATGGGCCCTTGAAGGTGACTCAAGAATATGCCAGGTATCTATTGCCTGTGGGTCATAGGGGGCAAGCCAGGGGGCGGAAAGGGCAACAAGACAGAGAAGTCCCACTATTAAAAACCCTGCCACTGCCAAAGGGTTGTTTGTCAATCGATTCCTCAATCCCTCAATCCTCAACCTGAACGCCTGTACGAATTCTCGGGTCTGCCAGGGCATAGCCCATATCGGCCAACTGGTTTCCAAGCAATGTCAACACCGAAACTATCACCAGGTTCCCCATGAGCAGAGGATAATCCCTGGCCATAACGCTGGTCCACATGAGCTGACCTACCCCAGGTATTGCAAAGATGGATTCAAAGATCACACTGCCGCCTATAAGGCCCGGAATAGACAGGCCCAGGATGGTTATTAGAGGTAAAAGGGCGTTTCTCAAGGCGTGCCGGTAGATCACCTTTCTTTCCGGCAGACCCTTTGCCCTTGCAGTAGTGACATAGTCCTGCCTTAAGACCTCAAGCATTGAGGATCTGGTATAGCGTGACAGCCCTGCAAGTCCGCCAAGAGCAGATACCAGCACCGGCAGTATCAGGTGACGGCACCAGTCCAGCAGCTTTTCCCAACCTGACATCTGTTCATACCCCATAAGGCTGTGGAGCCCTGAGATGGGCAGCCATCCCAGGTGTACTCCAAGGTAGAGCATAAGGAGCAGGGCTACCCAGAAGGCAGGGGCCGCATAGGCAATAAAGACAAGGACCGTAGTAACCTGGTCAAAAAAGCTATTATGACGCACAGCCGCAGCCACACCCAGGGGGACCGCAACTACAAGTATTAAGCCTATGGCCAGGACGTTTATGAGCAGCGTAACCGGAAGCCGCTCCTTGATTTTGTCCCAAACGGGTCTCCTGTCCGGGGAAAACGACCGTCCAAGATCCAGCACGGCCAGCCCCTTAAGCCATTGCAAGTACTGTATGTGCAGGGGCCGGTCCAGGCCGTACTGGGCCCTCAGACGCTCTCTCATCTCAGGGGTCATCTTGGGATTAAAGTCGGCCTGCAGGCTCATGGGCTCTCCCGGGGCCAGGTGCATCACCATGAAAGATATGAGGGTTATGCCCAGAAAGGTAGGCCCAAGAGTAAGGATCTTTTTGATTAAATACAGAAACAGCGCCATATCAGAAAATGATTATACTGCAAAAAGTGATTCTGCTCAAAATCCTCCGCCCTTGCATTTTGTGTGCTGGCCATTATTATTTCATGGCTTTTCATAAAAGAAATAGGCATCAATAAAGATGTTTTTTGACAATATGAGAAATATATATTGAAATGCATAAAACGTCTCAACAAATTTTTAAACAAGGGATCTTCATGAAACATAATAATAATCATATCAGGGAAAAGGAACAGTTCAAAAAGCTTTTCAAACAGGAACATATTGATAATTTTGAAGAAAGATTCAAGGTCTTTGAAGTTTTTCTTCAAACCGAACGTCATGTTACGGTCAGTGAACTGCTTGAACTTCTTAATGAAAATGGGTATCAATTAGAGCTCTCTTTTGTAAGGGATACACTGGAGCTTATGTGCCGCTTCGGTTTTGCCAAGAAAATTCAGTTTGAAGATGGGCCGGTACGTTATGAACACAGGCATTTGGGGAGGCATCATGACCATATGATCTGTACAAAGTGCAGGAATATAATTGAATTCGAGGACCAACGGCTTGAGAACCTCCAGATACAGATTGCTGCGGCCCATGGTTTTCACATGCTTCAGCATAAAATGGAAATTTATGGAATATGTTCCAACTGCCTTAAGACACGCATGCATCCTATGTCTCTTGTTATGGCCAAGCAGGGTGAACGTCTCATAATCAAGGATTTCACCGGCGGTGCGGGTGCGCGCATGCGTTTATTGACCATGGGTCTGAGAGTGGGAGACGAGCTGGATGTCATTACCAGCCCCGGCAAGGGACAGATGGTTATTGCCGTGGATTGCAGACGATACGTCATTGGGCGTGGGTTGGCACAAAAGGTATTGGTTGAGCCAAGGGAGAAATCCATATATGTTGTTAAGCGAAATGAAGGAAGGTCAGACCGGAGTAATTGACCGTGTAGGTGGAAATGGTGCACTGCGCAGAAGGATACTTGAAATGGGTGTCCTCAAGGGTTCGGAGATTTACATAGAGAAATACGCACCCCTGAAAGATCCTCTCGAAATGATTGTTAAGGGTTATCATTTATCACTCAGGGTTGAAGAAGCTGCACAAATAACAGTCGATGACGTAAAATAGGAACGCCTTGATGCCTCAAAAGAGTCTTACAATAGCCCTTGCTGGCAATCCTAATTCAGGCAAGACAACAATATTCAACAATATTACCGGGACCAGGCAGAAGGTCGGGAATTGGCCTGGTGTAACAGTTGAAAAAAAAGAGGGTATTGTAAGTAAATACGGATATGAGCTTAAAATTATCGATCTTCCCGGAACCTACAGCTTAACACCCTTTTCCGTAGAAGAGATTATTGCACGGGATTTTGTCCTTGATGAATGTCCTGATGTTGTAATCGATATCATTGATGCCTCCAACCTGGAACGAAGCCTTTATCTTGCAACCCAGCTAAGGGAGATTGATTGCAAGGTTTTGTTTGCCCTGAACATGGCTGATATTGCCAGTACACGGGGAATCAAAATCGATGCGGAAAAACTCTCCGAACTTCTGGATCTACCCATAGTCTTCACGATCGGCAACAAAAACGAGGGCATAGATGCACTTCTGAAAAAAGCCGTAGAACTGGCTGGGTCAGATATAGATACCAGCGGAAAACGTAAAGTCAAATATAACAAGGACATTGAGAATTCAATCTCAGAACTCCGGAGCTTTATTGAAAAGAACTCGGGAATATCGCTTCCTTATAAGACAAGGTGGACAATAATAAAACTCCTTGAAAATGATGAAATCGTAAAAGAGCGCGTTTTTCAAAAGGCAGGAGATCAAGGCAGGAATATTATTCAGGAAGTTCAATTACACCGCGAACTGCTTGCCGACCGCTTCAATGACGATCCGGAAATAGTAATGACAGATGAACGGTATGGATTTATTGCCGGAATAATAAAGGAAGTTCTTACAACTATTACAAAACAGCGTATCGACATATCTCGAAACATAGATCTAGTCCTGACGAACCGGTTTATCGGATTTCCGATCTTTATCTTCTTTATCTGGGCAATGTTCCAGTTAACCTTTTCACTTGGGGCCTATCCAATGGAATGGTTAGACACCAGTGTTAACTGGTTTTCAATGTCATTAGACGGTCTTCTCCCGGATAGCCTCCTTAAGGATCTTGTTATAAACGGAGTAATTGCAGGAGTAGGGAGTGTTATAGTCTTTTTGCCAAATATCCTGATACTTTTCTTTTGCATAGCTCTTTTTGAAGATACAGGCTATATGTCAAGAGCTGCCTTTCTTATGGATAGAATAATGCATCTTATCGGGCTTCACGGTAAATCCTTTATACCCATGCTTATGGGGTTCGGCTGCAGTGTCCCTGCCATCATGGCGACCCGCACCCTTGAAAGTGAAAAGGACCGCATCCTTACCATACTTATTACACCCTTTATGTCATGCTCGGCCAAGCTGCCAATTTATATTGTACTTGCAGGTATTTTTTTTAGCGCCGAAGCCGGTACTGTTATTTTTTGCATTTATTTTGCCGGGATTATACTCGCTATTGTAACAGGCCGTCTATTTCGTTCTACTCTCTTGAGAGGTGCCGATGCCCCGTTTGTTATGGAATTGCCTCCTTACAGGGTCCCGATGGTAAAGAGTCTGATAATTCATATGTGGGACCGCAGTAAGATGTTTCTCAAAAAAATGGGTGGTGTGATACTTATCGGTTCTGTTGTGATATGGACGCTCTCGGCATTTCCACGAAACATACAGTATTCCCACGATTATGTTGCTGAAACCAATAGTGTTATAGCCTTGTATAATACTGAAATTACAACTGCCAATGGACTTGACAGGCAACATATCGAGAAAAAACGAGATGCTGCTATAGCAGAGCTTGAAATGGCCCGGAAATCAGAAAAGATGGAAAAGTCCTATATGGGTCGTATCGGGAAAATTCTCGCTCCTGTGTTTGCTCCTCTAGGTATAGACTGGCGTGGTAGTGTGGCCCTTCTTACCGGTTTTGTCGCCAAGGAAATCGTAGTAAGTACTATGGGAATACTTTATCTCGCTGGAGATAAAGGATCAGACACTCTCAAGAACGCACTGTTATCATCTGACATGACGCCACTTTCCGCCCTGGCAATGATGGTCTTTGTTCTTTTATATCTGCCATGCCTTGCAACAGTAGCGACCATCAAGCAGGAAACCGGTTCCTTTAAATGGACTTTATTCAGCATTACATATAGCACATCACTTGCATGGGTTGCGGCTTTTTGCGTCTTTCAAGGAGGAAAGATAATAGGATTGTAACTATTTAGGTGAATAGGCTGAAGGTAGAAGGCTTTTAGGGAGACGGAACTTAGGGCATTCGATCGTTGCAAACTGGTTGAAATACTTCAGCCTTCAGCCTTCAGTCTATTTACCTGAATTACAGAGGAATGACATGCGAGTAGCCACGGACATCGGAGGCACCTTCACGGATGTGGTTACTCTGGACGGCAACCACATCCGGGGATGGAAAGTCCTTTCCACACCGGATAGCCCTGACCGTGCCGTCACTGAAACCATCAGGGACCTTACTGATTTTTCTTCCTTTTCTCACGGCACCACCGTGGCCACGAACGCGCTGTTGGAAAGAAAAGGCGCAAAAGTCGCCTTTATCACGACCATGGGCTTTAAGGACCTTCTCTCAATCGCCAGGCAGAGAAGGCCGAGGCTCTATGATTTTGATTGCTCCCGGACAACTCCTGTGGTGAGTCGCAACCTATGCTTTGAGGTTGCCGAGCGTCTTGCCCCTGACGGTACTGTGATCTTGCCCCTGTCTTTAAGCGATGCCTTTGCGTTGGCGGATCATGTTATGGAATCCGGCCCAGAGGCCGTGGCGATTTGTCTTCTGTTTTCATACAAAAACCCTGCCCACGAAATTCTCCTTGAAAAGGCCTTTAAAAAGCACGGCATACCCGTATCCAGGTCTTCAGAGATCATCCCGGAGTTCAGGGAGTTTGAAAGGGCATCGACTACGGCCATAAATGCCTTTATTCAACCTGTTGTCCAGTCTTACGTGCAAGAGATTCGTAAAGTTGCCAGGGAAGTTGGAGGACCTCGGGATTACGATATCATGAAATCCGCAGGCGGTGTGGCGGCATCAGGCGAGATACATCCTGTTGAACTCTTGCTTTCCGGTCCGGCCGGCGGTGTATCCGGCGGGCTTTTGATGGCAAGGCTTACAGGAAGAAAAAACCTGATTACCTTTGATATGGGCGGTACAAGCGCCGACTTTTCGGCCGTTATGGATAATACCCCCTTATGGACTGATGAAGGCGAGATAGACGGTCTTCCAGTCAGGATTCCCACGCTCGACATCACCACCATCGGCGCAGGCGGCGGCTCAATAGCCTGGATGGATAAGGGCGGGGCGCTCCGCGTAGGTCCTCAAAGCGCCGGTTCCGAGCCCGGTCCGGCTTGCTACGACAGGGGCGGCACCATGCCGACCGTGACAGACGCCAACCTCCTTTCCGGGCTCCTTCACCCCGAGTCCTTTTCCGGCACGGGCATCACACTCAACCCGGACAGGGCCAGCCAGGCCTTTCGCTCTCTTGCACTATCAGCAGATCTTAATGTGGAAGAGGCCGTGCTGGGCACACGTTCCGTGGTCAATGCAAATATGTTGCGAGGGATTCGAAGGGCTACTGTGGAAAAGGGCATTGACGTAAGAGACTGCACCCTTCTTGCATTTGGAGGTGCAGGGCCCCTTCATGCAGCCGAACTTGCTAAAGATCTCGGCATAAGGGAAGTCCTTGTTCCACCTATGGCCGGCATGTTTTCAGCCCTGGGGATCTTGATTTCCGCAGTGAGGCTTGATTTCGGGGAGACTATTTTTGCCGGATGGCATACCGGAACCGGGCAGGTCGTAGATCGCATTTTAGACCGTTTTAAAGAAAAGGCATTGCAGTCGTTCCAGCGCCAGGGACTGAATATCAGAGATACGGTGTTCAGGCCGTTCCTTGATCTGCGTTACAAAGGACAGAGTTTTCATCTCACCATTCCTTACGGCAAAGGGGTTGACATGGCCGAAAGGTTTTACCAGGCCTTTGGAAAACGCTACGGATACACCCTGGAGAATGGTCCTGCTGTAGAAGTGGTGACTGTGAGACTTTCAGCCATCATGCCAAGAGAGGAAATTTCCCTGCCGGGAGTTAAAAACATGTCCCCTGTGCCGCCTGTTGCCAAAAGGACCATTTTGCTGTCTTCCGGCCCTGCTCCGGCACCTGTTTACCAGCGAGAAAGCCTTTGGCGATCTTTTTCTGCCAAAGGACCCGTGGTGATAGAAGATGAAGGATGCACAGTGTTTGTGCCTCCTGAATGTGAGGTGTCGGTGGAGGGAAATGGTTGTCTTAAGGTAATCGTGTAACTTCTCAATAAGTTCGGGTAAATTACATTTTGTGACTGCCCCCTCAATTCGGCACTGGTTCAGTTTGATATAGA
>JAGGRV010000592.1 GCA_021159445.1 Deltaproteobacteria bacterium
ATTTGGTGATTGAGTGATTAATTGGTCTTTCAGTGATTGGTGCCGTAAGCGGTTCAAGCCCTATCTGCTTTTAGTGGCCCGCTTTTTGGGAAGGCTCGGTCTTTCTCCCAATATGGTCAGCATCATCGGGCTTATTGCCTATGGAGCAAGTGGCCTGGTGCTTGGCATAGGTCATCCGGCGGCTGCCGGTTGGATGCTTGCCATATTCGGACCCCTGGACGCTGTTGATGGACTGCTCGCCAGGGAGCAGGGACTGGCCAGTCCCTTTGGCGCCTTTCTTGACTCAACAGTGGACAGGTATGCTGAGTTCTTTCTCTTTTTGGGGCTGATGGCCTATCTGATGATACACAGGCAGGGCGGGTTGCTCGAAGCGGCCCTTGTACTTTCTGCAATGACCGGGTCTCTCCTTGTCAGCTATACCAGGGCCAGGGCAGAGGCCCTAGGTTTTAGCTGTAAAGTGGGAGTCCTTACCAGGTTTGAACGTATATTCATCCTTGCCGTGGGCCTTATCTTCGGATGGATTTATCCAGTCCTGGTAATTCTTGCAGTCTTTACCCATATAACCGCCCTTCAGCGCATCTTTCATGTATACAGACAATCAAGTGATTAGTGTCTGAACGAAAAGGCCGTTCAGACACAATTTTGAATTTTGAATTTTGAATGCTGAATTAAGGTATATGTCTTTTAAATCACCAATTAAAGGGATCCTCTATGTAGTAGGCACTCCCATTGGAAATCTTAAAGACATCAGTGTAAGGGCAAAAGAAGTCCTTAGTGGGGTTTCTCTTGTTGCGGCGGAAGATACAAGGGGTACCAGAAAGCTACTAACTCATCTGGGCATCAAGACCGGCCTTTTGAGCTGCCACAAGCACAATGAAAGGACCAGTGCCAAAAAGGTCATTACCTTACTTTCAGAAGGGAAGGACGTGGCTATGGTATCAGATGCCGGAACTCCTGCACTCTCAGACCCTGGTGCAGGCCTGGTAAAACTCGTCAGGGAAGCCGGGTTCAGCGTAGTTCCGGTACCAGGGGCATCTGCTATTGTTGCGGCCCTGAGCGTGGCAGCCATGCCGGCAGACTCCTTTTTTTTCGCTGGCTTTCTTCCAAACAAGCGGGCTGAAAGACGCAAGGCCCTTGAGCAACTGGCAGAAATTTCTCACACAATCGTAATTTTCGAGGCACCCCATCGCCTGCTTGATGCCCTGGAAGATATCTTGGGTATTTTAGGGGATAGGCAGATGGTAATGGCCAGGGAGCTCACAAAGATGCATGAGACTGTGATATCCGGCTCAGTATCAGGTATTATAGAGCAGCTTTCAAAGGGACGTGTGAGAGGTGAGATTACCCTGGCGATAGAAGGGGCGGATGAGGATAGACACAGGAAATCCTGCCAGGATCCGGAGGCAGTAGGAAAGGCGCTTCAGCACCTGATTTTAGAAAAGAGCTTGTCAGTCAGGGATAGTGTGGATCTTCTGGTCCGGCTTACCGGCATGACTAAGAGCCAGGTATATCCACTTGCCCTGGAGATCAAGCAAAAAGATAGCCAGCCCATGGAGTTGCAGGGAGACAACATTCCATAACTTTAGCTCACTTTAGACACTTTAAACTTTAGGTAAATTGCATGAATTTCCCCAATCACCCAATCACCCAATCACCCAATCACCAAATCACCAAATTCAAAAATCACCAAATCAAAATAGTTGCCATAATCCCTGCACGTTTTGGCTCATCCAGATTTCCTGGAAAACCCCTTGCAAAAATTCAGGGCAGCCCTATGATTCTCCATGTGTACCAAAGGGCACTGAAGGTCCCTGACATTGACCAGGTAGTAGTGGCAACTGATGATTCGAGGATCGCGGAGTGCGTGGAAACAGCCGGTGGAACGGTTTTTATGACAGACCCCGGCCATCCATCCGGGACGGACCGGATTGCAGAGGTGGCAAGGCTTCTTGAACTTTCAGACGATGATGTCGTGGTTAATATCCAGGGAGACCAGCCCCTACTTGATTCGCGACCAGTAGTTGAAATTATAAAAATGCTCCTTGATGTGCCTGATTTTGCAATGACAACTCCTGCATGTCCTCTTGAGGCCCA
This sequence comes from Deltaproteobacteria bacterium, assembly GCA_021159445.1. Classification (GTDB taxonomy): domain Bacteria; phylum Desulfobacterota; class Dissulfuribacteria; order Dissulfuribacterales; family UBA3076; genus UBA3076. The sequence goes on from JAGGRV010000592.1 coordinate 2,095, forward strand.
AGAGGCCCTGAATCCCAACCGGGTTAAGGTGGTCGTGGACAATAACCGGAAGGCCCTCTACTTTTCCAGGGCCATGATTCCATACTATAGAGACGCTGATACAGTGGGAGACCTGCCCAAAGGATCAGGCCATTATTATCTCAGGCACCTGGGTCTATATGCCTATAGGCAGAATTTTCTCCAGACCTTTGTTACCCTCCCTCCTGGAAGACTCGAACAAATAGAACGACTGGAACAGCTCAGGGCCCTTGAAAATGGCTATTCGATCGGAGTAGTGAGGGTGGAAGAGGCCCCGCTGGAAGTAGACACACCGGAGGACCTGGATGCAGTCCGTTCAGCCCTTGCCGGGCAGTGAGGGGCACTATCTCATAACTTGAAATGCTTGCCCCGGCAGCTATTTCCACAGAGGGATGATGTTGATCTCGTCCTGACCATGGGGGAATTCAACAGAAACAGTTGATTCTTCATCAATTTCGTGTTTTCAATCTTTCGTGCTTTCGTGATAGCTCTTTTTTCTTTGCTAAGGAACGTACAATAAATCCAAATATCTAATCGCGCAGGTGGTTAATTTGGCTTGTGCTTTATAAGCTTTTTTTGTTCTTAATCCGCACCTGCTCATAGATTGCCTCCATGGCCTCGATAAAAGAGTTATCACCCGGCCAGAAGGGAGGATAGTCACCCTGTTTTTTTATAAGCAGGGCGGGCACACCGGGGCCTTTGGCAGTTGGCGGTAATTCGGGAATGCTTTTGCCCTGCCAGAAATCCCTCAGCCCTATCTCCCCTTCCAGTGCCATCCTGGCTGGAGCTGGAAACCGGCTTGCAACCGGTTCAGGCTTTGCGTCCAGTCCTTCTTCCATCTCCGCGACCAGGGCTTTCCCAAGGGGTGTGGCGGCAAGCTGCTTTCTCAGTTTTTTCCTGGTAATGCCACGGAGCTCAAAGAGCAGAAAAGGATCCTGATCAAGAAGGCCCGCCACCTTGTAATATGTCCCTGCAACGTGCTTGCACGGGTTGGCCCAGTCCGGACAACTGCACGCGGTCTTAAGATCGGCTGGAAATGCGGGGAGGAGGGAAACACCGGAATCCCTGAAGGCATCTTCGATATCATCAGGCATCTCGTTCATAAGAAGCCTTGAAAGCCAGCCCGCATTGCCGGCAAGGCGTTTCAGGATCTGTTTCCACTTTTTTGCCGCAATGGCTTTCAACTGTATTTCAACCGTGTACCGGGGTTCCTTGTATACCCCGAAATACGGATTAATATTCCCTTTGAGTCTTGCGTTTATATGTGCTCCTTCTATTGAAAAGGACAGCATGCGGCCTGGACGGCTGTAACTCCGTCCCCGGCTCAGTCTTCCAGAATCCGTGCATTGCTCAAGGGCCTCCAGGAATCGCTCTCCCCACCAGGTTCGGCTTATTCGTGCCATTTTTTTACTCCAGCACTGCATCCCGGCTAAGCGTAATAAGCTCACGGAACGCTGTGTCATCCAACTCTGTCAGCCAGGATTCGTCACTCCCGGTAATGCTTTCAGCAAGCCGTTGTTTTTCTTCCAGCATTTGGTCAATTCTCTCCTCCAGGGTACCAATGGTTACCATTTTGTGGACAAATACCTTTTTGGTCTGGCCTATTCGAAAGGCCCTGTCAGTAGCCTGGTTCTCCACTGCCGGGTTCCACCAGCGGTCAAAATGAAAGACATGGCTGGCCTTTGTCAAGGTGATGCCTGTGCCACCGGCCTTGAGTGAAAGAACAAATACTGAAGGCCCGGTCTCAGGCGCCTGGAACTCGGTTATCATCTTTTCTCTGCGGGTCCTTGAAACAGCCCCGTAGAGGAAATATGTATTGAAATGGTATTCCCGCCTGAACAGCCGTTCCAGGGCCTTGCCCGCCTCGGCAAACTGGGTGAAAAGGAGCAGGCTTTCCCCTTCCGAGATAACCTCTTCGGCCATGCTCGCCACACGGTCCAGCTTGTGGGACCGCGATATACTGAATTTGCTTCCGTCCTGGAGAAACTGGGATGGATGATTGCATATCTGTTTGAGACGCATGAGGGTTGACAGGATCATCCCCTTTCTTTGAATACCCTCGGCCCCGCTCAAACTCGCTTCGACTTCCCGTATCACCGCCTCGTACAGAGATGCCTGTTCTTTTGTAAGGTTGCAATAAACCTTTGTTTCTATCTTGTCAGGCAGATCGCTGATAATGGATTTGTCGGTTTTCATCCGTCTCAGGATGAATGGTTCCACCATGCGCTTCAGCACGGCAAGTCTTGCCGGGTCATCGTTTTTTTGCACAGGGATCTCAAAGTTCTTTTTAAACCGGGCAGATGTTCCAAGGTAGCCGGGATTAAGAAAATGCATAATGGACCACAGATCCATGAGACGGTTTTCAACAGGCGTGCCAGTGAGCGCCATGCGGCGGTCCGTCTTGAGCTTGCAGATGGCCCTGGTCTGGGCGGATTTGGGATTTTTTATATTCTGGGCCTCGTCCACTACGATCCTGTGCCATCCCACAGCGTTCAGGGCCTTTGCGTCCATCCTTGCCAGGGCAAAGGATGTAATCACCACATCCCGGCCTGAGCAGGCCTCCCTGAATGCCTTTGGTTTTTTGGCCCTGGCCGGACCGTGGTGAAGCAGACAGGTAATCCCTGGGGCGAATCGCTCAAGCTCCTTTTCCCAGTTTCCCAGCACAGAGGTAGGCACAATCAGCAGGGTCGGCCCGACATTGTCTGTCTCCTTTCGCTCCCTGACAAGCAAGGCGATGACCTGCACGGTCTTTCCAAGTCCCATGTCGTCGGCAAGACACGGGCCCATGCCAAGCCGCTCCAGGTAATGAAGCCAGGAAAGACCCCGCTTTTGGTATTCCCGCAGCTTGCCCCTGAGCCCGGAAGGGGTATCCATAAGTTCAAGACGCTTGTCCCCAAGCCTGGCCATCATCTCCTTCAGGTCGCCGTCCAGTGCGACTTCAAGCTCATCCCTTTCCCTGTCACCTGCCGTCATTTGCATCAGGTCCGAAAGGGACATGGACAGGGCATCATCCCCCTGGGACTTCCAGAGATCGAGCATGCCGCCCATTTTTTCGCGGTCGATCTCCATCCACTGACCCCTGAAGTGCACAAGGTTCGACTTGGCCTCCACCAAGGCCTGCCATTCATCACTGCTGACCGGCTCTTCCCCTATGGAAAACTCGTAGCGGTAATTCACCAGGGATGAAATGTTGAAATACCCGCTTGGCACACCGCTGTCACCTGAAGCCGCTGGAGATGAGGCCCTGAGCCGCAGCATAGCCCTTTGACGTCCTTCAGGGGTCCACCAGGATGGGACCATAACCTTGAAGCCCGCATCTTCAAGCACCCAGGCGCTTTCGCGCAAAAATTCCAGGGCCTGGTCCCTGGTGAGGTGCAGGCGGGCGGGATGCTGATTCCTGAGGCCGTCCCACACCCCGGCATAGATTCGGCCGGCATGGCCGAACTGCAGTAAAAGGGACTGCTCAAAATCATCGCCGAACTGGTGGATAAAGGCCTTTCGCTCTTTTCCTTTCATGCCCCAGTATTCCTCAAGGGGCACCTGCAACGAAGGGTCTTTCCTTGAGGCCGCCAGCCACTCTATGCTCCAGTCGTCCGGGGACTCAGGCAACGCGGTTTCAAGACGGAAACAGAGGATAAAATCCGACTTCCCGCCCATTGCGGAAAGGCGTTTCTGCCATGTGTGCCATTTCTCCCATGTATCTTGAGAAATGCGTTCGGAACTGCCTTCGGAGAGGCATCCTGAAACCATGGTTCCTTCCACGGATTTCATAATTTTTTGAGTAAAGGGCGTAGCAGCGATAAAATCAGCCAGGGTCTGCTGGGAATAATGGCGCAGCAAGTCAATAGGATCATACAGGGCGGGAACAGACGTCTTTTTGACCTTGGCCGCATCCGGAAAGACAGCCCTGCAGATTCCCGGCATAACGGCTGAGAAGGTCTTGATCATTTCTGCATAACCGGGTGAAATAATCCGCCATGCGGGCACAAAGGAGATGTCGGGGGATTTCCCCTTTTTTCCACGCCCCTTGCGCTTTGTTTTTTCCCTTGGCAGGAGAGACGGGATATACTGGTGCCTGATGATGACATCCTTTACGGCCCGGCCGAAATGGTACCAGAAGATAAGATCCCGGCCGGGGATAACTCTGTCGCTGTAATACTGCACCAGGAAATGCAGCTCTTTCAGAAAAAGCAGGGAGTCATTGACGGCCAGACAGTTTATGCGCCAGGACTTCCACTTAAACTCATCCGGCAAATCCATGCCGAGATGCATGGCCATTTCAAACGACGGCAACGGCCCGTCCTTTGTGCCTGGCAACATAAAGCGCACATTAATGTCGTCTCCATACAACCGGGCCGGGAGAGACTTTGACAGGGGCAGGACATCGGAAAAGAAGGCGCGCAACTCTTCATTTTCAAGATGTCCAGGGTGCTTGAGGGTATTGCGCCTGACCTTGCCGGAGATCTGTTTTTCCACCCACAAGATAAACCGTCCGGTATTTTCAAAATTCGGCTTATCGCCGGGAAACCATGTGCCGTGGAGAATATACATACAGTGCTCTTAAAGGCCGATGTCGAAAAGTGTAAAACATTTTTGACTTGTCGTGAAGGATGCCGATGCTTTGATACATTATTGTAGTGTTATGGGCAAGTGAAAATGACAGGACTTGGTCTGGGGAACATGAATGAAAAGCCGAGACTAAAGGTAGAAGGTGGGAGGCTTTTAGGGACGGAACTTAGGGCATTCAAGCATTGCGAGATGGTTGAGATAATTGTTATTTTTTGTATTACTCATATCTCCCGAAATTGCAATCTCGTACATTTTTTGAAGAGTAGCAAAGGGTAAGAATAATTCTAAGGGATGATCAGGTAAAGAAATAAAACCGAATTTTTCATAGTATCTTTTTACAGCTTTATTTTTTGCATCCACAAAAAAGCCTATTACCCCTGCGTGTTCTGAAATAGAGATAACTCGCATGATAGCATTAATAAGCATATGCCTCCCCAATCCTTGGTTCTGCTTGCCCTTTGCCGTTGCTAATCTGGCAAGTTTTACAGCAGGAATTTTCCCCTTGTATTTCTTAGCATATTTTTTGGGAAGCTTTTCAGATGATAACTCAAATAAGGATAAAGTATAAAATCCCAATACTTCTTCAGGGATATTTTTATCTACCGCTACAAAAGTTCGGGATAGTCCCTTTTTAAGATTTTGTCTTGCCAGATTCTTTAAGAAAGCATTTAATTCCTCAATTCCGCAGTCAAAATTATCACGGTTGTGAGTGCGGTTCAGCTCAACAAAGTTAATCATCAAGGAACTCTCGCTTATATCTTATGGCCGCTTTAACTAACTCTTTGTTTGGCTGAGGAGGATTTTCAATTGCTTCAAAAAAAATCTCAGCATCCTTTTGAGTGAGATTTAACACTCGCTCTTGTTCCAGTATTGACTGAGCTTTTTCAAGAGCAGACTGAATTATGAATTGATTCAATGTTGCCCCTAAAAGCTCAGAAGCATGCACAAGTTTATCATGTACATGATATGGCATTCTGGTTTGAAATCTTTT
>JAGGRV010000417.1 GCA_021159445.1 Deltaproteobacteria bacterium
ACTGCCATCGCAGTGCCCAATATTATCAATTCGTTGCCTAATTATAGGTTAAAGGCGGCTGCGAGGGATGTAATCTCGAACTTCCAGAAGGCAAAGCTGGAGGCAGTAAAAAGAAATAGAGATGTAGTAATTACTTTTGCTACCGGAGCTTACGCACCAAGCGGTCAGGTCGGGAGTTATCAGATATTTGTAGATGATAACCCTGCCAACGGGGCATTTGATGCGGGAGAGCACGTTCTGGCTCAGGTGAATATGCCTCGAAATGTATCCCTGTATGATGCAAATAATACGACCTTTACTGGAGATACTACTGGCTATAATTCTAGAGGTCTGCCATGGAATAACAGATGGGGAAGTGTCGAAATCAGAAATAACAAATCCAGATATTATAAGGCGTCACTGTCCTCTGCAGGTCATGTCAGACTTCAAATTAGCAGTGACGGAATAAATTGGAACTAAAGTATATGCATAAGACAAAATATATCAGCCCAAATGGTTTTACCTTAATCGAACTCCTTGTTGCCATGGCCATCACCGGTATCGTGGCCGGCGCTATATTCACGGCATTTCAATCCCAACAGAAAAGCTATCTCATCCAGGACCAGATCACGGAAATGCAACAGAACCTCAGGGCAGCAATGGATATCATGGTCAGGGATATAAGGATGGCCGGATATTCACAAGGTGCTTCAGGATTTGGAATAACGGCTATTTATCCCAGGGATAAAGACAATAATATGGATGTCACTATCACAGGTAATGGCGCCTTTGAATTCACAGCCGATTTTGATGATAACGGTACACTGAGTGGAGGTGAAACTCTTCTCTACCAATTGTATGGCAACGGTGCTCTATGTCTAAGAAGAACTCCAGGTGGTAGTGCCGTAGCAGAAAATATCGAGGCCCTTGGTTTTGCCTATGCATTTGATGCGGATGGTGATGGTATCCTGGATACCTATAATGTTGGGGGAAACCAGCGAGTCATCTGGGCCGTTGATTCAGATGGGGACAATGATCTGGACCGGAACCTGGATACAAACAGTGATGGCAATATTGACGAGAATGACGGTCCGTTGCCCGGCGGAAATGGCCTTATAGCTGGTACCGCCATCGCCGATGTAGCCCCGCAGGATATACGCGCCGTGCGTATCTGGATGCTCGCAAGGACCGAACGCGGAGACAATGGATTCGTAAATACTCGTACTTATGTCATTGGAAATAAGGTAATAACTCCAAATACAGATGCCGATCCTGGTAATGATCACCTCCGCATGAGGCTTTTAACCTCAACAGTAAAGTGCAGAAACATGGGAATATGATTGACATGAATAGAGACGACCAAAGAGGCTTTAGCCTGATAGAAATATTGATAGCTATAACTGTATTTGCCATTGGAATACTTGCAGTAGGCAATATGCAAATCACGGCCATCAAAGGTAATTCGTTTGCTAATGATCTTACAGAGGCGGTTACCTTGGCCCAGAGTAAAATGGAGGAGCTTATCTCGTTAAACTATAACGATCCCTTACTTGACGATGGTGATCTGGATGGGACGAATCAGGACCTTGATGATGATGGAATTGATGATGGCGGCAATGACTTCGGATTGAACGATATAGGAAATGCTGATGGCAGTGAACAATATCAGGCCGTTGGGAATCTTCAATACAATATTTTTTGGAACATTGCCCCAGATGAACCTACAACGGATACCAAAATTATCAGGGTCATTGTGACTTGGCGGTCTCACGGAGGATTGACAAGAAACGTCTCTTTCGATGCTGTAAAGGCGCGCATTTAACTTGCTGAGGTTTCAGTATAGGAGCAGGACACAATCTATGAAAAGGTCAATTTTATCTTTTAGAAACGAGGACGGATCCACATTAATCATCGCTATTTTGATACTATTATTGGGCACTCTGATTGGTATCTTTGCAATAAACACCTCGACCATCGAAATACAGATCTCAGGAAACGACAAATCCCACAAGATTGCTTTTTACGGTGCGGACAGCGGTGTATATACAGTCCCTAAAGTAATGTCTCCAATAATAGATGTAAAAGGCGATGCACTCCCTCTTTCCTCTGTCTTTACATTTAATTTCGATACCAGTGGCGATAAGCTTTACAAAAAGATCGGAATTAATCCCGGTGCCAACATTCCACACATTCTGTTTGACCTCGGAAACAGCAACCATGTAGATGTGGGTATTGAAAAGCTACGCTCGATAAACCTAGTGGGCGGCGGCGCCGAATTTGCTGCTGCAAACGAAGGGGCTGGCGGCGGTGGACTGAAAGGTATTTTTTACGGTCTCGATTCTAATTGTACCAGCCTTCAAAATTCAAGATCCAACGTATATGCACAGTATCTCAAGGTGACTGGTGCTGCAGGAGGTATGTAAAGATGAAAAAGATAATACTATTATTAGTCATATATTCCCTATCTCTTTGTGCGGCTGGTGTTAAGCTGAATTATGCGGCTGAGCCAAGCATGATAGATTACACAAGTTATCCCCTGTTTATGGCCGATACCGTTGCCCCTAATATTTTGATTATACTGGATAATTCAGGGAGCATGAATTTCAATGCCTATGGCCCTTGGCCAGGTGATGGAGGGACAGTAAATGACAGATTCATGGGTGAGCCTTATAGGAACATCCTCGATGTAAGGGTATCCCAAAATTATGACGACGCCGAAGAGCGTAAAAATGACGGTTATTCATACTATGAAAACAGTGATCTGGACCTGGGACGAGATATAGATAATGGTTACCACAACCAGATAATAGGAGTCAGATTTCAGAATATAAAGATCCCTCAAGGTGCGGATATTACAAATGCATACATAGAATTTGAAACTTATGCTGACTACGGGGGCAACCAAACCGATATCTCTTTGTCAATTAATGGAGAAACCAGTGATAGTGCAGCTCGCTTTGAAACAACTGATCACAACATCTCGGGCAGGACAACGACTACGGCCTCTGTAGATTGGGAGGTTAGTTCCTGGGATACCGTTGGGGAAACCCATCAATCTCCTGATCTAAAAGCCATTGTTCAGGAAATTGTAAACAGAGGAGGCTGGTCTGAAGGCAACTCCATGGCCTTTATCATTACCAATCCTGGCGCAAACCCGGCTTCTGGACGTCGGGCCACAAGCCATGACGCAAACCCGGCTGCGGCCCCTCTGCTTCACATCGAGTTTAGGGGAGTCGGTTCAACAAAATACTATGGCTACTTTAATCCTGACTATTTTTATTACTGGAATACAAACAAATTTGATCACAAATATAAGAAGGTGGAATACGTTGGGGATCCTGCGGCCGGAGGGTATTGGAAGGTAGAAGATCTGAGTGGAATCTCCCATAACCTTTCTGATGCCGAGATAGCAACCGGTAATCCCGCCACAGGGCTCTGGGATGGAAACTGGCTCAACTGGCTCTGTATGCGAAGAATTGATGTACTGAGGAAAGTCTTGATGGGTGGCAAGGCAACGTCCCGCACCGGTGGCGGGAATCAGGTCAATTATGGCGAAGATCCTGCCCAAAGCAATCGTACATTTATCAAGAGATTTGATTCCTCTATAGACTCAGCGGTTTCACCATATGATGGGGACTTCTACTATGGCATGAAGGACGGAAATATTTATGTAGACGATGACAGCAGTCCTTTCAGCAGCGAAATTGATAACTTCATGATAAGAATTCAGAAGAACATCCTGTACGAGCCCCAAGACTTCCAAAATTATGACAGCGGTGATAACCTTGCAGGTATTCTCCAGAAGTATGGTGACAAGGCCAGGTGGGGGAATGAATTCTTCAATAACGGTACCGGCAATAACCAGAGCGGTGGACGTATCGCCGCTACCATCGGCACCAATATGGTGTCTCTTATAACCGACCTTCAGAATACAGGATGTGACACATGGACTCCACTTGCTGAGGCATATTATGTGGCAATGCAGTACTTCAAGCAGGAGGATGTCCGGGCAGGCCTGGATTACCCGAATAACGCCGTGCCCAATGCCAATCTGGGAGATGATCCTTACTGGAACGGAACCGAGTATGTTTATTGTGCCAAGAGTTTTGTTATTTTGTTGACGGATGGCGCCTCCACAAAAGACAGCAAGATCCCAGGCTTCCTGAAAGATTTTGATGGAGACGGCGACAAAACAGCGTGTAACGAATCTGATGGGTCGAACTGTGATTATGGATCTGGTGGAACCGACTATCTCGACGATGTGGCACTCTATGCCCGTACGACCGACCTGCGCGATGACCTCGAAGACGACCAGGGCCTTATTTTGTATACGGTCTTCGCCTTGGCAGATGACGAAAATGCGAGGAAATTGTTAAAGGATGCCGCAAGAAACGGCGGATTTGAGGACCAAAACGGTGACGGGATACCTAACGGAGACTATAGTGATGCCCCGGAAAATCGAAGGGAATGGGACAAGGACGGAAACGGGATCCCGGATACCTATTTTGAGGCATCGGACGGATATAAACTGGAAAGAGAACTTGGCAAGGCTATTACCGATATACTCGCTAAAGCGGCCTCAGGAACCGCTGTTTCTGTAATATCTACGTCCGGCCGGGGAGAAGGAAATCTGGTTCAGGCCTATTTCAAACCTGTAGTTATAACAGACACGGAAGAAATAAAATGGGTCGGCTACCTGCAGTCTCTGTGGCTGGATGATAGGGGCAATATACGGGAGGATACAGCCCAGGACTTAGGCCTCAACATCACTGAAGATAGAATAATCAAATATGTTGATGTCAATGGAGAAACCAAAGTTCAAAGGTATCCTGTTACTGCCGGCGAGCCGTATCCGGACCTCAATGCGACAACTCCTATAGATACCGTAGGGATGGAGGAGATGTCTCCACTATGGGAGGCCGGCAATCTTTTGGCCCAGAGGGATCCCGACGACAGAAAGATCTTTACCTATATCGACAAAGACAAGGATGGAGAAGTAGATGAGACAACTTTTGATCCATTTGACAACCAAGGTGAGTTGGTGCGTTTCCAGACCGATGTGACCCAAATAAAGCCATACCTCGGAGTTAAGGACAACGTCCGGTGGGCTTATATAGGGGACACGCCTGATAACAGGGCGGCAAATCTAATCAGTTACATAAGGGGCAAGGATTCCGGTTTCTCAGGGGATATCACAGATGTGAGGATCAGATCGCGAGATATCAACGGGAACGTATGGAAGCTGGGAGATATAATATATTCCACTCCAGCAGTGGTTGCAGCGCCAGCTGAAAACTACGATCTGCTCTATGGCGATGAATCATATTACAATTATTATCGGGCGATGAAAGACAGGGAAACCGTAATATATGTGGGCGCCAACGATGGAATGTTGCATACCTTCACTTCCTGGAAATATGATAGAAGCTCCCATGCTTTCAGCAAGCCGTCGTCTGCCGATATCACCGAACAGATCGGAGATGAACTGTGGGCATACATTCCCCAGTGTTTGTTGCCTCATCTGAAATGGTATCCTTCAGAAGACTATACCCATGTGTATTATGTTGATATGAAACCCAAGGTCTTTGACGCAAAAATACTGCCAGATGATGCACATTACACGGACGGGGATAACGAGGCAAACTGGGGTACTTTCCTATTGATAGGATTGAATTATGGGGGAAGACATATCTGGGCGGAAGGCGATTACGATGACGGAGCAGGTGAACCTGTTTCTGAAACCAGACATTTCTATCCTTCATATGCTTGCATGGACATCACCGATCCCAGAAATCCGGGACTCTTATGGGAAAGGACCTATTCCGTGCCTGCAAGTCCTGCTGAAAACGCCTCAAACGAGACTGACCTCGGTCTGACCACATCCTATCCGTCAATCGTCAAGGTTGGAGAGAAGTGGTTTGCCGTTTTTGGTTCAGGTCCAACTGATTTTGATGGCAACAGCGATAGATGTGGACACATCTTTGTAGTGGACCTGGCGACTGGGGAACCGTACCGCAACGGAACGAATGACTGGCTTTTTGAGACCTCGGATCCCAGGGCATTTATGGCCTCTCCAACATCTCTGGACAAGAATATGAATTTTAATGTGGATGCCATATATATTGGTGAAACATTTGATCATGACAACGGAGCAGGTTTAGACTGGAAGGGTGCCTTGTACAAGGCGGCCATACCATGGAGATGTACTTCAGCAAACTCTACAGATATTGTATATGGCGATATTCTCAATGGAACCTATTCTGATGTGCCGAATGATAACAGTCATCCCTGGAAATTGTCCAAGCTGTTTGAATCCCCTGGTCCCATTACAGCACCACCTGCTATCAGTGTAGACAACTTTGACAATGCGTGGATTTACTTTGGCACTGGCCGTTATTTCAGCCAAGATGACAAAACCAATACTGATCAGCAGTATCTCTTCGGAGTCAAGGACCCATTCTTCAATAAGGAACATGACACCGTTGATTGTACGTTTAATGACGGTTACTATCTCGATAACTCCAGCTACTTGACGCTGGGTGTAAGCGATCTCTTTGCATCAGATCCTTATTCGGTCGTTGCCGGAGGTACAGTCTATGAAAATACCAGTGTCTATGGATCTTTTGCCGATCTTAAATCAGCGGTCAGGCTGGAGGACGGATGGTACAAGTCACTGAGCCAGGGACCAAAGGAACGAAATTTGACAAAGCCGGCGATTGTAGGTGGCATTGTGCTGTCAACAACCTTTGTGCCGAATGCAGATATCTGCAAATTCGGGGGAAATAGTTACCTATACGGACTCTATTATCAGACAGGTACTGCATATTCCAGAAAGGTATTTGAAACAAATTCAACAGGGGAAATAGATGGCCAACAGAAGATCCTCGACGTTATCGATATGGGAGAAGGTATGGCTTCAACTTCAAGTATACATGTCGGACGTCAGGAAGGGGGAAAGGTAAGCGTTTTTTCTCAAAAGAGCACCGGTTTTGTCGAAGGGATAAACATTACCCCGGCCCTCAATCCCAGAAGCGGCCTAAAATCTTGGATAGAGAAATAGTGAGGGATTGATATGTATTTCTACATCAAGTCACAAACAATAAAATGCCTGGTTTTTGTATTTATCATACAAATGATATTGATAGGAGCTGAAAACATACGGGCTCAATCTGATTACAACACAGTTTCACCGGAACAAATTCTGACTACTATAGAAAACAAAGGACGAGGCTTTGTGAAGGCTGGTGGGTTTCGTTTTAGGCTAAAGGAGTCAACCGAACTCACAGATCTTAGAGGGAATATTGTTTCCCTATATGAACTTCCTGTTCCAGTGGAGGCGATAATTGTCTATCAAGTGATGCCTCACAGTGATCCTTGTGCGCTGAAAATAATACTTCAAAGAGAGATCACTAGAGCACCTCAACCTGAATAGAGTATATCTGTGAATTAGAGAGCGGGTATGCCCATGGAGGAAATCAACCGGCCAGCAAGCTTCTTTCAAGCCAAACACGCCACCTACGCCTTTCTTGATACATCGGTCTGTGATGAAGAGGATATCGCAGGATTACTTTTATGAGATTGAAGGCCGTTTTCTAAGTGAGCAGGGAATAAATCCGATATTGTCATAAAGAATCCTTAATGTTAGTCTTACAGCCATGGAATTTATACCC
>JAGGRV010000430.1 GCA_021159445.1 Deltaproteobacteria bacterium
CGAAGAAGACGGCAAAAAAGACATTAATTTGTTCAAGTTATTTATTGTACGTTCCTTATCTTACTTGAGATTACTGAGAGCAGCGCTTAACCTGTCCATCCCCTCCTGAATTATGCTAAGGTCTGTAGCATAGGAAAATCGCATAAAGCGGTTGTCTCCAAAGGCAACGCCCGGTACTCCGGCAATTTGGGCCTTTTCCAGCAGGTAGTCAGCCATGTCCAGCGAATCATTGATTTTTTGGCCTGATGCCTCTTTCCCATAATAAGATGAAAGATCAGGAAATACGTAAAAGGCCCCTTTGGGTTCTACACACGATATTCCCGGAATGGCCCTGAGTCTTTCCATAATGTAGTTTTTTCTTTCGAAAAAGGCCTGTTTCATCTTCAATACCCCGTCTTGGGGGCCGGTCAATGCGGCTAAGGTGGCCTTTTGGGCTATTGAGTTGGGATTGGAAGTGCTCTGGCTCTGTATCTTGGTTGCAGCCTTTACTACAGCCTTCGGGCCTGCGAGATAGCCTATGCGCCAGCCGGTCATGGCATAGGTCTTTGACACACCATTTACCACCACTACGTGATCCTGTGCCTCAGGGGCTACAGAGGCAATGTTCTCCGGGCCTTCGTTGCCAAAACGGATTTGATCATAGATGTCGTCAGTGATTACTACAAAATTATGTTCAACTGCCAGATCAGCTACGGTCTTAAGGTCGTCTCTGCTATAGACAGCACCGGTGGGATTTGAAGGGCTGTTAAGGATTATGGCCTTGGTTCCGGATGTTAACATGGAACCCAGTGCCATCAGGTCCAGGGCAAAATTTTTGTCAGGGTCGCTTGGAAGAAACCTGACCTTGCCTCCTGCAAGCTCTACCATTGCCGGATAAGAGACCCAGTAGGGCACTGGAATTATGACTTCGTCCCCTGGGTCCAGAATGGCCTGAGCTACATTGTACAGGACCTGTTTCCCTCCGGTTGAGACCATGATTTGTTCAGACCGGTATGTCAGCTTGTAGTCCTGTTCAATTTTGGCCGCTATAGCCTCCTTAAGCTCAGGAATACCACCTACCGGCGTATATTTTGTAAATCCATCCCTGATGGCCTTTATGGCAGCCTCTTTTATATGTTCAGGAGTATCAAAATCCGGTTCTCCTGCTGACAGATTTATTATGTCAACTCCTTGTGCTTTAAGGGTCTTGGCCTTTGTGTCTACTGCAAGTGTGGGTGACGGTTTGAGATTTCGTACACGTTCTGCAAGTGGTAACGTCCAGGACATTTATTGTTGCTCCTTTCGATGATCATTAATACCTGAATTGAGCGATTAGCTGTTAGCCATTAGCGTTTAGCTTTGGAAAATCAGGGCATTACGTTAATTAGAAATAACACCCAACGGGTAAAGGTTTGTAATAGCAGAACATCTTGTAATCATTACAGCTAATAGCTAACCGCTAAAGGCTAATCGCTCAATTTAATAATGAACGGAATTTCGGATTTATCATAATAAACTTGTTTCAGATATAGACCCTGTGGTGGGGCGGTAGGACCTGCTGAAGAACGATCCTTAGAGGCAATCACATTGGCCATATCTTCATAATATCTTGTTCCAAGACCGATTTGCACCAAAAGCCCCACAATATTCCTGACCATATAACGGAGGAAGCCGTCAGCGGCAATAGTAAACATATAGTGCAGTCCTCCGGATGGAGGGAATATTTCCCTGTTTATCGGCTTGATTTCACATAAGTATATGGTGCGGATACCTGTCTTTGTATTACTTCCGCTGGCCTTAAAGGCACTGAAGTCATGGGTGCCTATGAGTGAAGGGAGTGCCGTTTCCATGGAATGGATGTCCAAAGACCGGTTTAACAACCATGTTCTTTTATTCCAAAAAGGAATCTTGGTATCTGAAACCAGGATGTGATAACAGTATATTTTACAGATTGAGTCCCGGATTGAGTGAAAGTCAGGAGAGACCTCAGATGTGGCTAATATAGCTATATCCTCCGGCAATAGACTGTTCAGACCCTTTAGAAATCCTTCAAGGGGTATTTTTGAATCAGTATGAAAATTTGCTACCTGGGCCAGGGCGTGTACCCCGGCATCAGTTCTTCCTGAGCCGATCAGGCAGACTTGCTCACCTGTCATTTTTTCAATGGCAGCCTGGATGACTTCTTGAATGCTTATCTGACCGATCTGCCTTTGCCAGCCATGATAGTTTGTCCCGTTGTATTGGATGGTAAGCTTTATGTTTCTGGATGGAGGGCAAAATTCGTCTGAAGGGTCCATGGTCTAAGGACAGAGAGGTATTGTGTCCAGGCCGAAAGATTCGTCCAGACCGGCCATTATATTGAGATTCTGGACAGCCTGTCCTGAGGCACCTTTTACCAGATTATCTATGGCGGATATAAGTATAAGTGTGTTGGTGCGCCCGTCTACCTTGGCTCCGATATCGCAAAAATTGCTTCCCCTCACATAGGATATGTCGGGGAAAGTGCCTTCCGGGAGTACACGCACAAAGGGAGAATCTTTGTAGAATTCTTTTATGGCAACAAGGACCTTGTCAGTGGATATTTCCTCAGTAAGTTGGGCATAGGTCGTGGTGAGGATACCCCGGGTCATGGGAATCAGATGCGGGATAAAGGTCATGGCTACGGGTTTGCCTGCTGCTACGGAAAGCTCTTGTTCTATTTCAGGCATGTGACGGTGCTCAGCCACTTTATAAGCCTTGAGTCCCTCATTGACTTCACAAAAAAGGGTCCCCAGGGAAAGGCTTCGGCCGGCCCCGCTGGCTCCGGATTTCGAGTCTGCTATTATCCCTTGAGAGCTGATTACTCCCGCATGAAGCAAGGGGACAAGAGGGAGGATCGCGCTGGTTGGGTAACAGCCGGGGTTTGCTACAAGTTGCGCTGATGCGATATCTTTTCTGTAGATTTCAGGCAGTCCGTATACTGCCTTATCAAGCTGTTCAGGGGCAGTATGGGCCTGATACCATGTTTCATAGGTCCGGCGATCCCTCAGGCGAAAATCAGCTGAAAGATCTATGATCCTGCATCCTGCGTCAAAAAATTGCGGAACAACTGACATGGCAGCCTTATGCGGAACTGCTGTAAATATCCATTCGGCGGATTTACTCAGGTAGGTGACATCAGGCTCTGTAAAAAGAAGACCATTGTAGCCATGGAGTGAGGGAAAGACCTCATCCACAGAATGGCCTGCATATTTTCGTGAGGTCACTGCAACCACGTTTGCCTGTGGGTGAAGTTTCAGGATACGCAGGAGTTCAATTCCCGTATAACCGGACCCTCCTACTATTGCTATGCGTAACATTAGTGGTAACCGCTCGCACTCCTTGGCAAAGAGTGAATAATTATTATTAGCTTTAGCGTTTCATAAAAAAAGGGAAGGAGACCCTTCCCATTAAAAAAAATTTCCATTCGGTGGGTCTAGCGCTTGGAATACTGATAACGTTTTCTGGCCCCTGCGAGCCCATATTTTTTGCGCTCTTTTTTTCTGGCGTCCCTGGAAAGGAGACCTGCCTTCTTTAAGGGAATTCGGTAGCCTTCATCGACCAGCAGGAGCGCACAGGCTATACCATGGCGGACTGCCTCGGACTGACTGCTTTTCCCGCCACCCTTGACTTTGATCATGGCATCGAATTTGCCGAGCGTATTTGTAATAGCAAAGGGCTGTTCTGTAAGAAGACGGGCAGTACCTACATCAAAGTACTCATCAAAGGGCTTGCCGTTAGCCGTCATTCTACCTTCACCAGGGTATATCCATATGCGGGCTACAGCAGTCTTTCTTTTGCCGGTGGCATAGTGGCGTGTCTGTTCCATATTGCCGGTATCCTTAAAGGGGTCGTTAGTTTAGCTGTTTAGCTGAATCTGTTCAGGAACCTGGGCCTGATGTGGATGCTGTGGGCCGGCATAGATCTTGAGTTTTTTGAGCTGGCTGCGTCCCAGACGATTTTTGGGTAACATGCGCTTAACTGCCAGTTGAATAACCTTTTCCGGCTTTGTCTCCAATAATTTGCGAGCAGTAACCGCCTTCATGCTTCCAAGATAGCCTGAATGTCTGTAATATAATTTTTTATCCAGTTTTTTCCCGGTAAGCCTGATCTTGTCCGCATTTACTACTATAATAAAGTCACCAGTATCCAGATGAGGGGTGAAAATAGGCTTGTGCTTACCCCTCAGTCTTGTGGCAATTTGAGTTGCCAATCGGCCCAGGACCTTATCACTGGCGTCTACAACATACCATTTACGTTCAATTTCGTTCACCTTTGGAAGAGGCGTTGTCATACATTAAGCTCCAATTTCTAACTGCAAAATACATTTGTCCTCTCTGGATGAAAGGCACTGGACATCTAAAAGAAATAGAGATGATTGTCAAGGGTAAAAAAACATTATAGTGCCTTTAGCAACCTTAATCCTCGGCATATACCTCTTTGTAACGCATCTTCCTTTCAACACCTCTGATCTTAATAGACAGGAGGTCTTGTATCTTTTTGTCCAGATTTAAGAATTTAAGGGCTACGGCCTCCAGTTTTTTCCCCATTCGACCACTAACCGGCGAGACCCTCAAGGCTTGTGCCTTTATATCATAACGTTGTTTATCTATTTGTAAGATTAACTTTAGCCTATTTCTCGGCATT
This sequence comes from Deltaproteobacteria bacterium, assembly GCA_021159445.1. GTDB lineage: Bacteria > Desulfobacterota > Dissulfuribacteria > Dissulfuribacterales > UBA3076 > UBA3076. Next base: position 4,645 of record JAGGRV010000430.1, read on the forward strand.
ATCGGATTATCCTTGCCATGAGTGAATTTGGCGCCACCGAGTGAGATATTAATAATATTCACCTCCTCTTTTTTAAGAAAAAGGGCTAAGCCACAATCAAGAGGCGGCTCCAATCTGTAAAACAATCTCAAGTTGAAGAATTCACGGCCAGGTTCTGGTATTATTACAATCGCCTGCACAGTTTCAGATCCGGATAGCCTGTAGTCCATGACAATCTCTACCAGCCTTCCATTGATGCCGTATCGAACCCAACCATCTTTTTCCATCAGAAGGTAGGTAATTTTGACCTTTTTCCCGATATTATATCTTGCGGTGGGCGGAGCAGTTTGGGATAGCACTATTCTTTCATCATTGAGATCATAGACTGTTGCCCTCCTGACATCGATTTTTTCGTTCAACCAGTCGAAATCAAGGACAATATCTACATTTGATCCTGGAATAATGTCCATTGCTGTGTATCCTTTGCTGTGTATCCTTAAACTGGATACTGAATATGCTTTCCATTTATAAGTTGATGGATTCAGGCGGGATGTGGAATGGGTTGATTACCTTGACATTACCCAAGTTCTGGTTTTCCTGGAGGTCTTCAGTCAGAAGATACCGGCAGTTACCCACTTGAGCGGCAGAGACAATCAAAGCGTCCCACCAGGACAACTTGTAACGATCCTGAATAAGCCACGCTCCCTCAACAACACGGGCGTCTGTGGGTATGGGACGCCATGCAAGCAGAAAACGCACGTCTTCGCGAGCACTCTGTGGGTCCATGCCGGGTTGGAGCTTGTTTGTGACCGTTATGTAGAACTCATTCAGAACCTGAAAGCTCAATCGCCCTGCCTGCTCGCTCCATAGATGGGCCATCCACGCCATGGCTTGCTTCTGTTTTGGGGGTTCTGATGCATCCCTGCCGTAGACGAGGACATTGGTGTCAACAAAGACCCTGTCGGTCATGGAGTGCCTCCCGGTCGGGATACTTATCCCCCTGTTTCTTTAGTACACTCGGCGATTGAGTGAGGTAATATTGCATGGACGTCTGGTAGCTCCCTTCATCGAGCATTTTTTCGCGGAGCAATTTGCCTATCAGGCGGGAAAGACTTGTGTCTCTCTCTGCTGCACGGATGCGGGCCCACCGGGCGACTTCTTCATCGAGTGTAATGGTCACGTTCTTCATAACACAAAAATAGTACAACACTATTTTTGTGTCAAATATAATTTAAAGTAAAAATACAAATCTCCCACTCATCTCATTTTCCAGCCGATTCTGGTGGCAATCGGCTTTCCCGTTCAAGTAAGTAAAATGCTTCTTGACATTTTGCCATTAACACCTTACATATAAGTAAGATCACATATTAAGTAAGGGAGATATTATGGCGTTAGCAACTCTCACCACTAAAGGACAGGTTACGATTCCAAAAATAATAAGGGAATCTCTAAAATTAAACACCGGTGATAAAATTGAGATCATTGTTACAGAGAAAAGAGAGGCTATAATCAGGCCGGTCTCTAAAAAAGTAGATGACATTTTCTGCAAATTGCATAAACCAGGCAGAAAAGCTGTATCTCTTGAAGCTATGGACGATGCGATTAGAAATCGAATGAGGGATAAATTCAAATGAAAGCCATAGATACAAATATCTTAATTCGGTTTTTAGTTGGCGATGACGAGCTGCAAGCAAAGAAAGTATATTCAATTTTCAAAAAAACTGAATCAGAGAAAAAAGAACTATTTGTGCCGCTACTTGTAGTTTTAGAAATGATTTGGGTTTTAGAATCTGTCTATGATATCTCAAGGACAGAAATTTTAGACTCTATAAGTGACCTTTTATTGATGCCAATTTTTAAATTTGACCAGCAGTCAGCGTTACAACAACTGGTCCATTCCGCACAAGGGAATAAATATGATCTTTCTGATTTATTGATTGCACATTCCGCTGGAGTAAATGGTTGCGAGACTGTTATTACTTTCGATAAGAAAGCCTCAAAATTTAAATTATTCGAAGTCGCTAAATAAATATCCTATTATTTCGATATGCTGGGTGCAGCAGCCCAACAAGTCAAATTCAGCCGACGCAAAAAGCCGGGCCGCTGATTAAATCATCAATTATATATCTTTTGATATATATGGTTGCAGCCGGCGAGGGTTTGAACGTTCTCGAAGCCAACATGAAGCGTCCGTTACAGATCTCCGAATGAGTTGACTTGGCATGGTCCTTAATGTTGATTATTATAGCTATAACAATCAACGTTGAGGGGGTGTAATATGAGGACAATTCAGATGACCATAGATGATGATCTTGTCAAAGCAGTCAACCGCGTTTCGAAGCAACTCCATACAAGTCGTTCTGCTTTCACACGAAAGGCACTTCATGAGGCGCTATCCCGCTTCAATCTTGAGCAACTGGAGCACAAGCACCGTGAAGGATATGAGCGACACCCAGTTACTGCCGACGAGTTTTCGGTTTGGGAAACAGAGCAAATAAAGACAGGACGGCCAACCTGTCAGTTCAGAGAACACAGCTAGGACCGAGGCGCTTTTTGTAAGTTTATGTGAATTTGTGAATTTGCATAGTCACGGAAGTCAGTAGAAGCCATGGCTGCCCCTGGCTTCATCGTTCGATTCTAAAATTTCCCCGCAACTTGCACAAAATATTGTACAAGTCAAAATAAATCTGGTATATTTATTAAACAGTGCAAGTGAGGAAGATATTATGCGAGTTGTCAACTTTAGTGAAGCCAGAAACAATTTAAAATCCGCTTTAGATCAAGTCGTTGATGATGCCGACTACACTGTAATCACTCGGCGGGACTCAGGAAATGCAGTAGTCATGTCCTTAGACACCTTTAATAGTTATATGGAGACATTCCATCTTCTCAGATCGCCTGCTAACGCTGCTCATCTAGCGAAATCAATTGAACAATATAAAAATGATTACACTGCAAAAAGTCTGAGTTAACCAGGATCAATATAGTTGACAAATAAG
>JAGGRV010000019.1 GCA_021159445.1 Deltaproteobacteria bacterium
TGCTTTGAAACCTGAAAAAGGCTGTTGGCTGTCAGGGGGGAAAGTGAATAATTACATTCAGGTGGATAGACTGAAGGTAGAAGGCTAATAGGGACAAATCATGCGTGATCACACAAAACTGCGGGCATTTGAGTTGGCTGACGAGATTGCAGTATTAGTTTAGAGGATTCATCTCTGTTCGATCATTGCGAAATGCTTAAAATCCTTCAGCCTTCAGCCTTCAGCCTTCAACCTGAAAGGATGGAGTGCCCATGAAACAATGCATACAGTGTATCCTTGATGAGAATTTTCCTGGAATCTCCTTTGATGAAACCGGGCTGTGTTCTTTTTGCCGCCAGGCTGCTGATGAGCAGCGGCAACAGGCCCTTAAACAGGAATATGCCGGAAAATTTCAAAAGCTTCTGGAGAAACGTCGCGGAAAGGGGCCATACGATGTTCTTATGGCCTATAGCGGAGGCAAAGACAGCACATATACGCTGGATATTTTTTGTAACACCTATGGGTTGAGGGTCCTGGCTTTTACTTTTGATAATGCCTTTATTTCTCCCTTTGCAGTTGAAAACATCAGTAGAATAACTGAAAAGCTGGCGGTGGATCATATCTCTTTCCGGCCGAATTTTGCCCTTATGCAAAAGATTTTTTCAGAAGCCGGAAAACGTGACTTTTTCCCGGACAAGGCCCTTGAGCGGGCAAGCTCAATATGCACTTCCTGTATAGGATTTGTGAAATCTCTTATGCTAAAGACAGCCCTGGAAAAAGGTATCCCCTTTGTGGGCTTCGGCTGGTCACCCGGCCAGGCGCCCATACAATCTTCTGTGATGCAGACCAATCCGAGGCTGGTGGCTATATCGCAAAAGAGCTTCTGGCCAAGGCTTGAGGCAGTGGCGGGACATGACCTCTCAGCTTATTATCTCTCGGAAGCAGATCTCGCAAGACCTATTGATGAATATCCGGTTAACGTCCATCCATTTGCCTTTCATCCCTATAATGAAGGGGCAATAAAGGCCCATATACTTTCTTTGGGCTGGAAAGAGACAGAGGATACAGATCCTAATTCTACTAATTGCCTGCTTAATGCCTTTGCCAATCAGGTCCATCTTGAGAGATGGGGTTTCCACCCTTATGCATGGGAGATAGCAGGTATAGTCCGTTCCGGCGGGTTATCCAGAGAGGAAGGTCTGGCAAAGGTAAGCGAACTTCCTAATCCTGTGCTTGTGTCACGTGTTAAGGAACGATTGGGTCTGTCTTAATATGAAAATAATGACAATAGCAGGCGCCAGACCCAATTTTATGAAGATGGCCTCTATTGTTGAAGCCATCCGGCGTCACAACGGGGCCGGCAGTTCACCTGTAATCAAACACATTCTTGTGCACACAGGGCAACATTACGACGAAAGCCTGTCCAGGTGTTTCTTCGACGAACTTGGTCTCCCGCGTCCGGATGTAAACCTGGAGGTGGGATCCGGCTCACATGCCCAACAGACTGCTGAGATCATGCGGCGTTTCGAACCGGTACTTCTGGCTGAGTGTCCTGATGTGCTTATTGTGGTGGGGGATGTGAACTCCACTGTGGCCTGTGCTCTGGTAGCGGCCAAGATCCAATATCCTTTACAGAACCCAACTGATATAGAGCGTCCTCTCATTGTCCACGTTGAGGCAGGATTGCGATCAGGGGACCGCTCTATGCCGGAAGAGATAAATCGTCTTCTGACCGATGCTTTAAGCGATGCCTTGTTTGTTACTGAGGAGGTGGCAGTTACCAACCTATTACGAGAAGGCATACCCAAGGAGAAAATCTTTTTAGTCGGAAACGTCATGATTGATACCCTGCACCGGCACCTGGAAAAGGCCCGAAGGTCTGAGATCAAAAAGATCCTTAAAATTAACGGTCGTTATGGCCTGATAACCCTGCACAGGCCAAGCAATGTGGATACCAAAGATGCCCTGGAGCCCTTGATCCGGTGCTTGCAAGAAATCAGCAAGGATTTGTTTCTTGTCCTTCCTTTACACCCAAGGACAAAGGCCAGTCTTAAGAGATTCGGATTACTGGAAGAATTCAATAATACCGAAGGGATCAGCCTAATCGACCCTTTGGGCTATCTGGACTTTTTAAACCTTCTCGATTCGGCCACAATGGTATTAACTGATTCCGGTGGCATTCAGGAAGAGACAACAGCCCTGGGTGTGCCATGTATAACTCTCAGGGAAAATACCGAACGTCCGGTAACCATAACCATGGGTACTAATTATCTTGTAGGAACAGACCCTGCCGGGATTCTTGCCACTGCCATGGAGATTTTGTCTGGAAGAGGCAAAAGGGGGAAAATACCTCCATATTGGGACGGTCTTTCAGGTGAACGGATTGTGGCCAAGCTGGCAGATATATATAACGGAATCAACTATGAGTTACATTCTACTGACGGTTGATGTCGAGGATTGGTTCCAGGTAGAAAATCTACGTTCCCATTTCCCTTTTAACTCTTGGGATTCCTGCGAGTTCCGCGTCGAGGATAACACCCATGTCCTCCTTGATTTGTTAGACGATTTTCATATTTCAGCGACTTTCTTTGTGCTTGGTTGGATAGCTGAGCGTTGTCCTGGTCTTGTGAAGGAAATAAAGACTCGTGGCCATGAAGTGGCATCTCACGGATACGGCCATCAGCTTTGTTATGAACTTTCTTCCTCTGAACTCAAGAAAGACCTTTATCGAAGTAAGTCCCTCCTTGAGGATATTATAGGTCAGCCTGTCCACGGCTATCGTGCCCCGAGCTTTTCCATAACCCGAGAACTTGTAGATCTTCTTAAAGAGTTCGGCTATCGCTATGATTCCAGCTACAATGATTTCTCCATGCACAGTCGATACGGGAAGATGAATAGTATTCAACAGCATTTCCCGAATGCAAGGTTGAATAGAGAAAATAGCTTTACAGAGCTACCGATAAGCAATCTGAAACTGGGCGGGAAAAGCATTCCCTGGGGCGGAGGCGGCTATTTTCGGTTATGTCCGTTTTGGTTATTCAAACAGGGTGTAGTCCGGATTCTCCAACAGCAAGAATACTACCTGTTCTATTGCCATCCCTGGGAGTTTGATCCTGACCAGCCCAGAGTGGATGGTATGAGGATTGATCGGCGCTTCCGTCACTATGTGAATCTCGCTGAAACATCAGAAAGAATGAATAGTTTTTTGACCAGCTTTTCTCAGCATGAATTTATAACCTGTTCCCGGTTTTTGAACCTTGCATGACTCACCGCCCACTCGCTGTGCTCGTTCGAGACACGGAGGACGCAAAAAGGATTTTTAGCTTCATGGTTTCTCTGTGTTCTCTACGGTCTCTAGCGACTGAAAGGAGCGGGCGAGAGAAAAGAATGTCTCTCACAGAGACCGCAGAGAACGCAGAGAAAAACTTTGAATAACCTATCCCCAGCTATTTTCCATCTCGGCGCTGAAGACCAGGTAACCGGCTCATGCCATCTGTTAAGGGCCAATGGACTTAACATCATGGTGGACTGCGGAGCTGCACAGGGCGGGGATTCCGTTCTTCCCATGAAAGACTGGCCTGTTTTGCCGTCAGAAGTGGATTACCTCTTTCTTACCCATGCCCATATCGATCATATCGGACGAGTACCGGAGATTGTTGGACAGGGTTTTAAGGGCGAAATAATTACCACATATCCTACAAAAGCGCTTCTTGGGCCGATGTTAAGGGATGCCATGGCCTTTTCTGCCATGTCAGAGGAACGGATCAGAGAACTGGAAAAAACCATCGATGATCTTTCCTGGGGTTTTGAATATCAGCAGGAATTCGATCTGAAAAATGGTGTAAAATTTACTCTCTATCGCGCAGGACACATACTCGGTTCATGTTTTATTCGTTTTGAGGGAAAAGACCCCGGGTGGTCGGTTATATTTTCAGGAGATCTCGGAGGAAAAAACAGACCAATTCTCTGTGACCCGGATGTGCCGGAACCATGTGATGTCTTGATTCTTGAATCTACTTACGGGGACAAAATCCATGACAGTAAAAAGCAGAGGACAATGATACTGGGGACTGTCTTGGAGGGTGCGCTGAATGATGGAGGAAAGGTATTTATCCCAGCATTTGCACTTGGTCGTACTCAGGAGCTGATCTATGAGATAGACAGGTTGTTTTCAGACCCACAATACAGTCAGAAATTCCCCGCGCTTAATCCAAAGTCTGCAATACCTGTAATTATAGATTCCCCCCTTGGACTGAAAGTTACAAAGATTTACTCAGGGCTCAGCGAGTATTGGGATATGGAGTCCAAAAACCTCCTTTATCAAGGGGATCACCCTATTGATTTTGATCACCTTTACGCAGTAAGAGACTACAAAGACCATCAGAGGCTTATGGGTATGGGTGGCCCAGCCATCATAATCGCCGGCAGCGGCATGTGTACTGGTGGAAGAATTGTCGAACATCTAATAACCGGCCTTGAAGACCAGTTAAATGATGTCTTCTTTGTGGGGTATCAGGCGCACGGAACACCGGGCCGGGATATCATGAAATATAGCAACCGGCCTGATGGATATGTCTATCTGGACGGGAGGAAGGTCTCCATTAAGGCAAAAATCCATTCCCTGAGTGGTTACTCTGCCCATGCAGATCAGAAAGGACTGGTTGAATGGGTGGAATCCATGCCCGAGAAACCAGGAAAGATAAAACTGGTTCACGGCGAACCAAAAGCGCAGAGAGCTTTGGCTGAAGTGTTAGAGAGAAAAGGGTATATTTTATGACCCAACAACTTATTCCACCACATGGTGGCAAATTACAGAATCTTATGGTTTCTGCAGAACGGGCACAGGAACTGCGCCAGGCTGCGGTAGATTTGCCTTCCATTGATCTTACACAAAGGCAAGAGTGCGACCTTGAACTCTTGCTGAGCGGCGCTTTTTCGCCGCTTACCGGGTTCATGGGCCAGGATTCCTATGACAGCGTCCTTGATACTCTCTGTCTTCCTGACGGAACAGTCTGGCCCATTCCGATTACTCTTGATATCCCGGAACGGGTGGCGAGGTCTCTCCAGGTTGTTGGACAGCAGGTAGCCCTTTGTGATCAGGAAGGGTTTATGCTGGCCGTCCTTACAGTTGATGAAGTATGGCAACCGGATAAGAAAAAAGAAGCCCGGAAAGTCTATGCTACGGATGAAACCTCACACCCTGGAGTAGCTCATCTTTTTGAGCACGCCGGACCATATTATGTGGGCGGCCGGGTCGAAGGACTCCACCTTCCCCTTCATTTTGACTACAAGACTTTACGTCTGACTCCATCTGAGATACGGGCCTATTTTAAGAAAGTCGGCTGGAGGCGGGTAGTGGCCTTTCAGACGCGCCGGCCCCTGCACAATGCCCACAAGGCATTGACCCTTCTGGCTGCTAACGAGGCCCGAGCCAACATCCTCTTCCATCCGGTAGTTGGTTCCACAAGTCCGGGGGATATCGACCACTATGCCAGGGTCAGGTGCTATCAGGCCATTGCTCAGACATATCCCAAAGGTTCTATTTTTCTAAACCTTCTACCTTTAGCCATGCGTATGGCCGGGCCTCGGGAGGCCCTCTTGCAGGCCATTATCAATAAGAACTATGGCTGCACCCATTTTATAGTTACACCCAATCACGCCGACCCATTTACTACCACTGAACGACCGGCCTACTATCCTCGCTTTGGAGCATTGGAGCTATTAGAACAATTCGAGAAGGAGTGTGGGATAACCACTATTTCATTCAGCCGGATGGTCTATGTGGAGGAGAAGGCCCAATTTTTGTCGGAAGATGAGTGTCCTCCTGAAGTTGCGCCAAAGCACCTGACAGCTTCGGAATTACGTCGTCGCTTAGAGTACGGTCTTGAGATCCCGAGCTGGTTTTCCCCTCCGGAGGTGGTGTCTGAGCTAAGGCGGGCTTATCCTGCCCGTAGCAGTCAAGGTTTTACCGTATTTTTTACAGGTCTTTCAGGTTCAGGAAAGTCGACCATTGCCAAGATCCTGCTGACAAGATTTTTGGAAATGGGTGATAGACCTGTGACACTCCTTGATGGAGACATTGTACGCAAGCATCTTTCAAGTGAGTTAGGGTTTTCGGAGAAAGATCGTCACATAAATGTTATTCGAATTGGTTTTGTGGCAAGTGAGATAACAAAGAACCGTGGCATTGCCTTATGTGCTCCGATTGCTCCCTATGAGCGATCAAGGCGACAGAACAGGGAGCTAATTTCCCAATATGGTGGTTACATCGAGGTCTATCTATCCACTTCTTTGGAAGTCTGTATGAAACGGGATCGCAAGGGGCTCTATGCCAAGGCCCTTGCCGGCAAAATAAAGGGGGTCACAGGAATTGATGATCCCTATGAAGAGCCAACTAATGCTGATGTAGTAATTGATACCACAGACGCCGAACCAGAGGAGGTAGCTCAGGAGGTACTGTTTTGTCTCAAGAGTAAGGGGTATGTGGGTAAGATATAATTTTAATTAGCCACAGATCTCTCTGCGTCCTCTGCGGTCTCTAGCGACTATAGGGAACGGGCGAGAGAAAAAAGAATATCTTTCACAGAGTACACAGAGCTCACGGAGAAAGCTAAAAATTTAATGTCTGTATGGGTCTGTGGTTGTGCGGAGGCGTTTATGAAGAATGTTTACCTATTTATTTTACCTCTAATTTTTATTTTTTATGGATGTGAAAATCAACCTGTTAATACTATTTCCACAGAGGTGAGACCTGTGAAGATTATGGATTTATCATCCTATTCGGATGCACGGCCTGACAGAGAGTTGAATATACTGTTTTTACATCATTCATGCGGCGGCCACTGGATGGCTGACAGAGATACTGCCAAGGGTGAAAATTGCATTTATGAAGCTCATCCCAATGGTGGCGGTCTTCGTGCGCTTTTAGAGCAAAATGGCTATAAGCTTCACGAGGCCTCTTATGGTTCAATTGTAGGAGATAAAACGGATATAGAAGACTGGCCTGGCAAATTTCGTGATCAAATGGACCGTATTCTGAAAACCGATATGCAGGATCAAATGTACACCGATGGTTCTGTAAATAATATAGTGATGTTTAAATCATGTTATCCAAACAATAATTTTGAACCTGACGGGTCAAAAAAAGGCAGAACAGTTCAAAGTGCTATGGAGGCCTACAACAGTCTCCTACCATATTTTCGTGAGTACCCTGAGACCCTCTTTGCCGCCATCACTGCTCCTCCGCTTGCACAACCTTACGAGACTACTAACCCCTTAAAGGCCTCTATTAAAAAATTACTTGGCAGATATAAAGATGTCCAGACTACCGGCATTTGCGCCAGAAGGTTCAATAACTGGCTTAAAGATTCTGAATCAGGCTGGCTCAGCAAATATGATCTTAATAACGTAGTTGTCTTCGATCTCTACGATATTTTGACTAAAGACGGCCAATCAAATTGGGCCGGATACCCGACACAAAATGGTACAGATAGCCATCCAAGTAGTGAGGGAAATTCTATCGCTGCAGAAAGATTCGTGCCCTTTCTCAACAAGGCAGTCAGACGCTCAGGACTTGTTGCTAAGGAACGGGAGATAAATAAGTTGAACAAAAATTAATAGGATTTTTTGTTG
>JAGGRV010000391.1 GCA_021159445.1 Deltaproteobacteria bacterium
AGGCGCGAGGAGCGAGCATAACGGGTTATGTGATCGACGAGCAACGAAGAAGACGGCAAAAAAGACATTAATTTGTTCAAGTTATTTATTGTACGTTCCTAAGCTTTAGCCTAAAAAACCTAACCCAAACGTTCATGACTGGGCATTTCGTAACCCCTGAGTAACCGTTCACACTCCCTGGCAGCCGATAGGCTTTTGCAGGGTTTCAACCGCGGGCAGATTGCACCAAAATGCGTATTCCCAACGGATTATGCTTTGAAACCTGAAAAAGGCTGTTGGCTGTCAGGGGGGAAAGTGAATAATTACCATTAAATGCTTCCCTAATTGTCCTAAAAAACCTTTTTTTATCTCATATGAGAAATAAAATATTTAATAATATCAGATAGAAAGGTGGTATCTATTTTATTCACTACTTCTGATTTTTTAACCATTTATGTCGTTAAATCAAAATTTAAATTCATTCAATAGGAGGTCTAAAAAATGAGTATGGAATTGATTCTTGAAAATTATCTTAATCAACCAAAGATAGAGCTTGGTGATAGAACTGAATATGTGGGAGCGTCAGATGTCGGCCAGTGTCCTCGAAAAATCGCTCTGTCCAAAACCCGCAACCTGCACATCACGATTCACAGACTCTGATTCGTTTTGAAAGAGGAAACATCGAGTAGAGACAAGGTCCCCCACATAAGAACCCTGCGTGAGACTTTCGCCTAACAGGGCTCAAGCATTGATAAGGAACGGGAGATAAATAAGTTGAACAAAAATTAATAGGATTTTTTGTTGTATTCAAGGCGCGAGGAGCGAGCATAACGGGTTATGTGATCGACGAGCAACGAAGAAGACGGCAAAAAAGACATTAATTTGTTCAAGTTATTTATTGTACGTTCCTAAGGCGCAATTAAGCACCCGACAGTAATCGCTGTAAACGTTTGATAAAATAGTCAGACCAATCCGGATCATATGGGTTGGCATCGGATTTTATTTTGGTTTTATGCCAAACCTGAATAGCCACTAGGGAATCTCCTTTATTGATATTTGTTAGAGCGTGTTTTATGATTATGTTTATTGGATTTTGGCCATTCTCTCATCCAATTAAATTTTCAGGGATATTTGGACAAGGATACGTTTTTTATGAAATCAAACCGTTAATGTTGTGTCACTACGGTACCACATTTATCGGGAAATATGAGGCAATTGCGGGAAGATTGTAAATTGAATTGTTAGAAATTTATCTGTAAAAAAGAACAGTTAGAAATTACGAGGAAAGGTAGGGAAGATATAATTCAACGGATTCGTAATTAGCAGGTCTTCGGTTCAAGTCCAAATGCCGGCTCCAAAGAACTGCGGTAGTATCAAAGTCTTTGCCTATTTCCAATAGAACACAGATGGGGATGTAGCTCAGTCGGGAGAGCGCCACGTTCGCAACGTGGAAGTCGGGGGTTCGAGTCCCCCCATCTCCACCACGAAATTTGATGGGTTATAGATATAAGAAAGTAGCACAATTCCGTTTTTACGAGGAATTAAATGATTTTCTTTCCCCCGGCAAAAAGAAAACTTCATTTTCTTATCAATTTAATGGTACTCCATCGATCAAAGATGTTATAGAAGCCATAGGTGTGCCTCACACCGAGGTGGACTTGATTCTTGTGAATGGTATATCTGTGGGATTCGATTATCATTTGCTGCACGAAGACCGTGTATCCATATATCCAGTTTTTGAAAGTTTGGATATATCACCGGCAGTCCTTTTAAGAGAAAAGCCGCTCCGCAAATCTACATTTATTCTGGATGTTCATCTTGGCAGGCTAGCGAGATCACTGCGCATGCTTGGATTTGATTCGCTTTATAAAAATGATTACGAAGATTCTGAAATCATCAGCATTTCAGTAAAAGAAAAACGCATTATATTAACAAGAGATCAGGGCATCTTGAAAAGAAAAGCTGTAACGCATGGCTATTGGATCAGGTCGACAAGACCGGAAGAACAAATACAGGAAGTACTCAGCCGGTTTGATCTGTTCTCACAGATTAAGCCATTTCATCGTTGTATGATGTGCAACGGCATAATTAATAGAATCAATAAAAAAAACAATAATGAATCAGTTGCCGGCTAAAGCGGCATTATACTATGATGAATTTCATGGCTGCTTAACTTGTGGGAGGATTTGCTGGAAGGGATCACATTATAATAAAGTGAAAATTTCGCTCCGGATAATACAAGACTTGCTAGACAAGTCGAAAAAACAAAGGGCTGAGCTCAGGGAGGCTTATGCCCTGGTTCCGGCAAGCCACTGCCGGCGCAGAGCTCTCTGCTGTACTCTGCTGCCCGAGATATCCTTGGTCGAAGCTCTTGCTGCCATTCAATGTCTTTTAGAGATGGATCCTATTACACGGCTTCGGCTAACCAGAGGTCTTGTTCGGTACTTTTTTTTGAATTCAGCGCGTATAACCTCGTGTCCATTCCTGGTTGACACGAATTGTCTCATTTACAAGAATCGGTTTTTTGGCTGCAGGGCCTATGGACTCTGGTCAAAGCATTATTACAATGAACTGGCAGCATACAGTTACCAGATGAAACGGCATAACCAGAAGCAGTGGCAAAATCTTGGCATCTTTCTCCCGCATGAGGTTGTGGATTTCCAGGTTCCGTATTGTCCCCATGTAAAGCCGGATGTTGGTACGTCCGTGGATGATGAAACACTCCCTCATGCCGCAGATAAAATCGAAATATTGTCCAAGCAGTTAGCCCCATAGCATGAATCATTCCGCCACAGCTATTTTTCGGATTTGAGCTTTTTGCTGGCTTCTCTGACTTTTGGCCTGACTGAGGCAGTTCAGATGAAATTTGCCTTTGTTAAAGATTATGTCAAAACAGGAAATCAGGCCGGGCTTTCTGAAGTAGTCGGGAATCTTCCCGATGTATTCGCTACGTTAATTTAGCCGCTCATAATCACCACCGCAGTGGCATATTCCCCTTCATGGGAAAGACTTACATGCCAGTTGCTTGCTCCCATGTCCGTTGCCTTTTTTAATGCAGAACCGGAAAGGCGCAGCACGGGCTTTCCTGAAGGCTCATGAGCAATGGCCATCTGACGCCAGGTTACTCCGAGTCTCATGCCTGTACCCAGGGCCTTGGAGCATGCCTCCTTTGCTGCAAAACGGAGGGCAAGCCCCTGAGCCGGCTGTTTATGCTTCAGACAGTAGGAGCATTCTTCACTGGTAAATACCCTGGATAGAAATCTCTCACCCCAGCGGTTAACTGCCTTTTCAACCCTTGGGATGTGAACCAGGTCTATTCCGAGGCCCAGGATCATTAAATTACTCTAAATAACCTTTTTGGACGAGAGAAAGCATCTCCCTCACGGCCCTCTCCATTCCAACAAAAACGGCCCGGGCTACTATGGCGTGCCCTATGCTGAACTCCTGAATCTCACTTACTGCCGCAAGCCTTGCAGTATTGCGATAGTTAAGCCCGTGACCTGCGTGGACACGCAGACCTAAATCCATGGCTACTCTTGCCATAGTTACTACTTGTTCGAATTCCTTGTCTTCAATATCTGAAGAAGGGGCATCTGCATATAGCCCGGTATGGATCTCTATGCAATCTGCTCCTGTTTGTTTTGCAGCCTCAATCTGATTTTGCTCCGGATCAACAAAAAGACTCACTGGTATGCCGACATCGTGTAACCGGGTTATAGTCTTACTCACGTATTTTTCAAGATTAACCACATCCAGTCCTCCCTCTGTCGTGAGTTCTTCACGACCTTCCGGAACAAGGGTGACTATATCGGGCTTTATATCAGATGCTATTCCTATCATTTCATCTGTCGCAGCCATTTCCAGGGTGAGCCTTGTCTTTATTGTCTGCCTGAGCAACTTGACATCCCTATCCTGGATATGACGGCGATCTTCACGCAGGTGGACGACAATACCATCCGCACCTGCAATCTCAACTATTCCTGCAGCCGTAACAGGGTCCGGTTCTGTGCCCCCCCTTGCCTGCCTGACTGTAGCTACGTGATCAACATTGATACAGAGATCTGCCATTGTCTTCTCCTTATACAAAGCATCTAATAATGCCTGCTCTTTACGTGTCATACGTTCTGCTTCAACCGGGCCCAGTTCGTGATCTTCTCCAAGAAGATGGACAACACCATGCACCAATAACGCCTCAAGTCTTTGCTCCAGGTTCATGCCCGCATTCGCTGACTCGCATCTTGCAGTATCTATTGATATTACCACATCGCCGAGCAGATTATTCTCCGGTTGCGGAAAATCATCTCCTTGCTGCCCGAATGAAATAACATTGGTAGGGTATGGTCTTTTCAACCAGAGCTTGTTGAGACGTGCCATCTCAGTATCATCTACAAGAAGGATACTGAGCTCTGCATCAGGTCGTTCGATAGACCTTAGGAGTATTTCAGCCACGCGTCTGAGGCGGAGTAGTGGCAGGGATTTTGAGTGAGTTGATCTGATCAGGACCGGCACGCTGTCTTTTGCTCCCTATTCCTCAAAAAAACTTCCCCCTTCAGCCTTCTACCTTCCCCCTGTGTTCTTCGTCTTCATAGGCCTGGATGATCCGTCGTACAAGTCTGTGCCTTACCACGTCCTGTTTGGAAAAATTAATAAAAGCTATGCCCTCTATGCCTTGCAGGATATCTCTGGCCTCAAGGAGACCTGATCCACGCTTTTCCGGAAGGTCAATCTGTGTAATATCTCCGGTAATTACGGCCTTTGAGTCATAGCCCAACCTGGTAAGAAACATCTTCATCTGTTCAGATGTGGTATTCTGGGCCTCATCCAGGATGGTAAAGGCATCATTCAAGGTCCTGCCCCGCATAAAGGCAAGTGGAGCGATTTCAATTACTCCGCGTTCTAAGAGCCGCGAGACCTTTTCAAAAGAGAGCATATCATACAGGGCGTCATAGAGTGGTCTCAGGTAAGGATTTACCTTTTCTGCAAGATCGCCCGGCAAAAAGCCAAGCTTTTCTCCGGCTTCAACAGCCGGCCTTGCCAGAATAATTCTGGCTACCTTTTCCTTGATAAGGGCTGAGACGGCCATGGCCATGGCAAGATAGGTTTTGCCGGTCCCTGCAGGGCCAATTCCAAAGACTATGTCGTTGGTCCGTATGGCCTCAACGTAAAGCTTCTGTGCAAGGCTCTTCGGCGTGATGAGCCTCTTCCCGGAATTTACGCTCAGCTTGTCAAGAAAGATGTCTTTGAGATGGGCCCGTGGATCTGAACTGAGAATTTGGATAGCAAATTCAATGTCATTTGAATGGAGTGGGTAGCCTTGTTTGAGGAGTTCATAGAGCTGAGAACAGGTGCGGCTCGCAAGGTCAACTCCTATGGGGTCACCGGTGATGGTGATCTGGTTTCCTTTGACATGTATAATAACCTTTAGGAAATCTTCGATGACCTTGAGATTTTTCCCTTGTTCACCATAAAGGCTTAAAGCCTGAGAATTGTCATCAAAGTATAATTGCTGTTGCTGTTCGGAAACTTTTTTCATATATCCCCAAGTGCCCTGTCATACAATTTCCCCACACCATATTCCTTTCTCCTCAGGAACTTCTCCCATGGCGGGCCTATGATCTGCATCTCAGGACGTTCCTTTTGGACTTCAAGGGCTATCTTCATCTCCATTGTACAACCTGTGCTATAAGTGGCGTCTTTTCCTATCCACTCGGGCGGTATCTTTTCATCCGTAAGTTCAAAGGCCTTTTCAATATCGTCTACTGTCTGGAACCTCCACATGTCTATCAGCCCGCTCCTCTGTACAATCTCCCACATATACATTATATCATCGGCGTCCATGCCCGGCTCGAAGTGTTCTGCCGGGTTTATCACTACCACCCCTTCCTGTCTCTTGCGAAGGTAATCCACAAACACCTTTAGTATCTTCTTCGCAGTCTCCAACTGGTGCGGTATACTCCCAACAATAGCGCTATAGAATAAGATCTTCTTACCCTGACGTTTTTTTATTTTTAGATCAATGACCAGGGCTTCGGCCTTGGCCCTCAGAGCTGCCTCTGAAAAACGTATTACCTTTGAATGACGCAGTTTTTCCCTGAGCATAAGTTTGCCGGGTTTCTTGCAAACCATGGACAGGGCGTCTCTAGTAAACCGGAAGCGTGACTTTATAAGGCAATCGGCATCTTCCGCACTGCGACTGATTACCGCGTCAGCTTCTTTGAAGGCCCTGGCAAATGTTACTGACGTAAGAAGTGGATTAAAGTGTTCTTGGGTCCCATCTGAGATAACATATAATGTTTTGTCGCTTTTAAGTTCTTCTAAAAGCTCTTTTTTCGAGATGTTTGGATTCGCAATAATCTTCGCCCCTGACAGCATCTCCTGGAGATAAGGGTCTTCCAGCACATCATTTAATGTGACTGAATCATAGTAGAAGGCCTTTTTTACAGACAATATGACGTTGATCCCCATGCGGATCAAGATTTGTATCATGGCAAGATCAAGCAATATCTCACCGGCAGAGACTCCCATCCATAGCAAATACCGTCTTTCCCCGGAATGGATCCATTTTCGGAGTGTATTTTTCAACCATACCCAGCCCGGACCTTCTATTGGGGCCTTCATCATAGAGCGGAGTGTGTTTGATGTGACTTGTTTTTCACTGGTCCAAAGCTCTGAGTGACCGGATAGGGCTATAAGACGGCGAAATTGCAAGAGGTGTATTCCAAGGTTTACCTCGTCCAGCGTGGTGTCTTCCCGCAATTCCAGTCCATTGGGATCATTAAAAGCATCTTTAAAGCTTTCTGACTTAAGTAATTCGCATATTCTGCGATTTTTGGTTTCCTTGATTTTGGCCAGCGGACGATCAATCTCGCTAACCCTGATGAATATCTGGAGCAGCCTTTTTTCAAGTCTTGATGGTAGCAGCACCAGCGAAGCGGTCTCACGCCTGAACTTCATTCCCAGAAGGCTGAGCAGAAACTTCTGCTTGTAGGTGTCTTTTACTACCGAGCGTATAAGCGGCTCTACACGTTCCCACACCTTTATATAGGCAAAAGTAAGGAGATCTCCCCCTTTTTTTTCTATGATAGTCTTGAAGACTTTATCAGAACAAGGGTAGTAATAGGGCTCTTCATCCAATAATACCATAAATCTCAGTTGCTCTGGTGAAGCGACTTCCTTGGGAAATACTTCGTAGGCAAGGTGGTTTTCAGTATAGAAATTCGCAATCCAGGCGTCTTTTTCAGGATCTAAACCAGAGAAGGACTCATAGGTATGGTCCATGGGTCGGTCTGAAGTGCCTCCTTAAACTTAAATTAAGCGATTAGCCTTTAGCGGTTAGCTATTAGTTTAATGATTACATCTAAATTAAGCGATTAGCCTTTAGCTGTTAGCTATTAGCTTAATGATTACAGGATGTTCTGGTAATGCCTTGATTTTTCAAAGCTAAGTGCTAATGGCTAACCGCTCAATTCGGTGTTATTTCTAATTAACGTAATGCCCTGATTTTTCAAAGCTAAACGCTAATGGCTAACAGCTAATTGCTCAACTTAGGTTAAAACATCCT
>JAGGRV010000412.1 GCA_021159445.1 Deltaproteobacteria bacterium
CGTAACAAGGTAGCCGTAGGGGAACCTGCGGCTGGATCACCTCCTTTCTAAGGAGAATATGGTCAATTTGCCTATCAGGCTACTATTCAGTTTTGAGAGATCAGGAAAGGGCTTTTTTATTTGTTCTTTGAACGCGTTAGTTAATAAACGGTGTGCTGTGAGAAATGGACTAAGGGCCTATAGCTCAGTTGGTTAGAGCGCACGCCTGATAAGCGTGAGGTCGATGGTTCAAGTCCATCTAGGCCCACCAGATAGATATGAAGGCTGGTGGCTGAAAGTCAGGGATTGATAAGATATGTGTTCCTCGGAACTTTGGACTTTTAGCTTCTAACTGACTTGGGGGGTGTAGCTCAGTTGGGAGAGCACCTGCTTTGCACGCAGGGGGTCATCGGTTCAAGTCCGTTCACCTCCACCACAGCAGAGTGCAACAGTTATAAAAGCAGTTTAGTTATATTCATTGGCTGTCTCGAAAGCATATGTTGTCATGTGTTTTCGATGGAGCTAGTGAGCTCTATAATGCTCTTTGATAAATAAATATGGATAAATAGATACTGAAAGACTATGTGCCTTTAGGATGATCAATTTATGGTCAAGCTACTAAGGGCAGACGGTGGATGTCTTGGTATCGGGAGGCGATGAAGGACGTAGTAAGCTGCGATAAGCCTCGGGGAGCCGCAAACAGGCCGTGATCCGGGGATTTCCGAATGGGGAAACCCACCTAGGGTTATACTTAGGTATCTATAGCTGAATACATAGGCTATAGAGGCGAACCAGGAGAATTGAAACATCTTAGTATCCTGAGGAAGAGAAAGCAAAAGCGATTCCCTGAGTAGCGGCGAGCGAAATGGGAACAGCCCAAACCAGAAGGCTTGCCTTCTGGGGTTGTGGGACCGCAATGTGGGATGCAGAGGGTTAGCAGAACAGGCTGGAAAGCTTGGCTATAGAAGGTGATAGCCCTGTACGCGAAAGCCCAAAGCACCCTAGCGGTATCCCGAGTACCGCGGGACACGTGGAACCCCGTGGGAAGCTGGGAGGACCATCTCCCAAGGCTAAATACTACCCGATGACCGATAGTGAACCAGTACCGTGAGGGAAAGATGAAAAGTACCCCAGTGAGGGGAGTGAAATAGTACCTGAAACCGTCTGCTTACAAGCGGTCGGAGTCTCGTTTAGGCGAGGTGACGGCGTGCCTTTTGCATAATGAGTCAGCGAGTTACTTTCTGTGGCAAGGTTAAGCCGTTAGGTGTAGCCGTAGCGAAAGCGAGTCTTAATAGGGCGTTCAGTCGCAGGGAGTAGACCCGAAGCCGAGTGATCTATCCATGGCCAGGGTGAAGGTGGGGTAACACCCACTGGAGGCCCGAACCATTATCGGTTGAAAACGGTTTGGATGAGCTGTGGATAGGAGTGAAAGGCTAATCAAACTCGGCGATAGCTGGTTCTCCCCGAAATATATTGAGGTATAGCCTCGGATGCTGAGCAACGGAGGTAGAGCACTGGATGAGCTAGGGGCCCCATCAGGTTACCAAACTCAACCAAACTCCGAATGCCGTTGTGTGAAGTCCGGGAGTCAGTCTGCGGGTGATAAGATCCGTGGTCAAGAGGGAAACAACCCAGATCGCCGGCTAAGGCCCCAAAATGCATGCTAAGTGGGAAAGGTGGTAGGAACGCACAGACAACCAGGAGGTTGGCTTAGAAGCAGCCATCCTTTAAAGAAAGCGTAACAGCTCACTGGTCAAGTGGTCCCGCGCCGAAAATTTAACGGGGCTTAAGCATGCTGCCGAAGCCGCGGGATTTGTCAATAGACAGATCGGTAGGGGAGTATTCCAGTCGCCGTTGAAGCTGGATCGTGAGATCCGGTGAAGGTTCTGGAAGAGCGTATGCTGACACGAGTAGCGAAAAAGCGGGTGAGAATCCCGCTCGCCAGAAGCCTAAGGTTTCCTGAGTAAAGCTCGTCTGCTCAGGGTTAGTCGGTCCCTAAGCTGAGGCCGAAAGGCGTAGGCGATGGAAAACAGGTTAATATTCCTGTACCACCAAATAAGCGTTTGAGTGAAGGGGGGACGGAGAAGGGTAAGCCATCCGGGTGTTGGATGTCCCGGTTTAAGGTTGTAGGCGGAGATCTCAGGCAAATCCGGGATCTTGTTAACGCTGAGAACTGATGACGTGGCCTTTTAGGCCGTAAGTGGCCGATCCCATGCTTCCTAGAAAAGCCTCGTAGCGAGTTTGTTTGGTGACCGTACCGTAAACCGACACAGGTAGGCAGGGTGAGAATCCTGAGGCGCGTGAGATAACCCTGGTTAAGGAACTCGGCAAAATAGCCCCGTAACTTCGGGAGAAGGGGCACCCACATTAGGTGAAGGTCTTCGCGATCGGAGCCGAAGTGGGGCGCAGTGAAGAGGGGGTGGCGACTGTTTACTAAAAACATAGGACTCTGCTAAGCCGCAAGGCGACGTATAGGGTCTGACGCCTGCCCGGTGCCGGAAGGTTAAGGGGAGGTGTTATTCGTAAGAAGAAGCACTGAACCGAAGCCCCGGTAAACGGCGGCCGTAACTATAACGGTCCTAAGGTAGCGAAATTCCTTGTCGGGTAAGTTCCGACCTGCACGAATGGCGTAACGACTGCCCCACTGTCTCAACCAGGGACTCAGTGAAATTGTAGTACCGGTGAAGATGCCGGTTACCCGCGGCTAGACGGAAAGACCCCGTGAACCTTTACTACAGCTTGGCATTGGTTTTTGGGATAGCTTGTGTAGGATAGGTGGGAGGCTTTGAAGCCAGGACGCTAGTCTTGGTGGAGCCAACCTTGAAATACCACCCTGGCTATTCTAGGATCCTAACCTTGGCCCGTTAGCCGGGTCAGGAACAGTGCCTGGTGGGTAGTTTGACTGGGGCGGTCGCCTCCTAAAGAGTAACGGAGGCGCGCGATGGTTCCCTCAGGCTGATTGGAAACCAGTCGTAGAGTGTAAAGGCACAAGGGAGCTTGACTGCGAGACACACAAGTCGAGCAGGTGCGAAAGCAGGTCTTAGTGATCCGGTGGTCCCGAATGGAAGGGCCATCGCTCATCGGATAAAAGGTACTCCGGGGATAACAGGCTTATCTCCCCCAAGAGTTCACATCGACGGGGAGGTTTGGCACCTCGATGTCGGCTCATCGCATCCTGGGGCTGAAGCAGGTCCCAAGGGTTTGGCTGTTCGCCAATTAAAGCGGTACGTGAGCTGGGTTTAAAACGTCGTGAGACAGTTTGGTCCCTATCTACCGCGGGCGCAGGAGATTTGAGAGAATCTGTCCCTAGTACGAGAGGACCGGGATGGACGGACCTCCGGTGATCCAGTTATCACGCCAGTGGTATCGCTGGGTAGCTGCGTTCGGATGGGATAACCGCTGAAAGCATCTAAGTGGGAAGCCCACCTCAAGATTAGATCTCCCGTGGCGCAAGCCCCTAAAGCCCCCTTGGAGAAGACAAGGTTGATAGGTCGGAGGTGTAAGGTTGGTAACAGCCTAAGCTTACCGATACTAATCGGGCGTGAGGCTTGACCATATTTTCTTTTGATCAATTTTTTTCGCACATGGTAAAACAGTATAATCCATATTTATTTATATTTTTCGAACACCAATCGGATCACAGTTTCCGGTGGCGATAGCGAGGGGGAAACACCCGTTCCCATTCCGAACACGGAAGTTAAGTCCCTCAGCGCCGATGGTACTGCCCAATATAGGGTGGGAGAGTAGGTCATTGCCGGAATTTATATTTCAGCCCCCATTTTAAATGGGGGCTTTTTTTGTGATTTCGGTGAAAATAGGCTGTCTGCGGCGTTGCTTCGCCTCTTTCGTTATTCAACGTACTCAAAATACACCTCATTTCTTCGGTAACACTTTTCTTAGATATTGACTACACAGGTAATATCTTTTAGATTCACTCCAATTCATTTATTCTAAGGGGGTATTACCAATGGAATCCTTTTTCAAGAAAACCGATCTTTATTTTTTTCTGGTTGTCACCTTAAGCTGGCTGGCTCCTAGTATCTGCCTGGCCCATTTCGGAGTATTGTTACCATCTGATGATATCGTCGAAGGTAACGAATCCCATCAAATCACCCTTTCGTGTCAATTTATGCACCCTTTTGAGCAGGGATTCATGGAACTCGAAAAACCCATGAGTTTTGCAATGTTCGTAAAAGGCGAGAACAAGGACCTTTTTAACAGCTTGAAAAAACAATCTGTGGACGGATGCACGACATGGGTCGGAACCGCGGATCTGGAGCGTCCCGGAGACCACATCTTCTATTTTGTCCCCAAGCCCTACTGGGAGCCCGCGGAAGACTGCTATATCCAACACTTTACCAAGGTAGTCGTAAATGCATTCGGACTGGAAGAAGGTTGGGACCAGCCGGTTGGTCTGAAGACTGAGATCATACCTCTGACTCGACCCTACGGCCTGTGGACAGGCAATATCTTTGTCGGACAGGTCCTCGTGGATGGAAAGCCGGCACCGGACAGTGAAATTGAGATAGAGTTTTATAACAAAGACAAAAAGGTTGAGGCCCCGGCAGGTCCGTATATCACTCAGGTAGTACACACAGATTCCCAAGGCATCTTTTCCTACGCCATGCCGAAAGAGGGATGGTGGGGATTTGCTGCACTCAATGAAGCAAGCGAAAAAATGAAACACGAGGGCAGAGAGGTTGCTGTTGAGCTGGGCGCTGTTTTATGGATACATGTGGCGGATATGAGGTAAAAAAATGCACATTTCAGAAGGGGTCTTGGCAGCCCCTGTGTTACTGGCCGGTGGGGCTGGAACAGTACTGGGCCTGGCTATCGGGTTGCGCCGTATGGATGTCAGGGAAATACCCAAGGTGGCCTTGCTTACTGCCGCGTTTTTTGTGGCATCTCTTATACATGTTCCCATAGGCGTCTCCAGCGCCCACTTGATACTTAACGGAATTCTGGGGATCCTGTTGGGGTGGACTGTTTTTCCTGCAATCTTCATCGGCCTGTTTTTCCAGGCGGTGCTCTTTCAGTTTGGCGGCCTTACCACTCTTGGTGCCAATACACTGAACATGGCTGTTCCTGCCGTAATAATGGGTGCCCTTGCAAGGCCTGCCTTACGAAGTAATTCAGGTCTATTTGCAATGGCGATGACGGCTATTGCCGGAGCAGGTGCTATTATCATGAGCGCGGCTATGGTAGCAGGCTCTCTGGCATTATCCGGGGAGTCGTTTGTTGCGGTGAGCAAGCTCATTTTTGTGGCCCACATACCGATTGCCATTGCTGAAGGTGTACTTTCTGTTTTGATAATTTCCTTTCTTCTAAGGACAAAGCCTGAAGTAATAAAGGGCAATATGCATTCCAGAACCCCAAGTTTGGGGCTTGTTTCCATAATCATTATCCCGATTCTGATTGTGTTTTACAGCCAGGCACACGCCCACAAGGTCAACCTGTTTGCCTGGTATGACGGCAATATGATTCTGGCTGAGGGCTATTTTTCAAGCGGTAACAAGGCTATGGACTCTACTATCCTGGTTCTTGATTCCGGGGGCAAAGAGGTCTTTCATGGAATGACTGATAAAAAGGGCGAATTTTCCTTTAAGCCGCCAGGAAACGGAGAGTACCGCCTCGTCCTTGAGGCAGGGATGGGTCACCGGGCTGAGGCACTTGTATCTGTACAGGGCATGGAATCAGGGACTGCTGCCCCTGAAGCCGGACAGGCAGGCCCACAGACTGCCGAAAGTCCTGAACTCAAAGGAGACGGGCATGCGGCTGAAGATGCACATAAAGGGACTGTAGCCCTTACCAGTGCGGAACTTGAACAGATTCTTGACCGCAAGCTCAATCCCGTCAAGGAGCAACTGTTAAGATTGGCTGAACAAAGAGATAGGGTTTGTTTTAGAGACGTGGTTGCAGGGCTCGGATATATTGCCGGATTGATGGGTCTGGCAATGTATCTCACTCAGAAAAAGCAAAAAAAGTGACCTGCGAACGTTTTGCCTCGGGGAAATCCATACTCCATTCTGCAGATCCCAGAGTAAAGATCCTGCTCGCCATAGGCTATGCCGTTGTAACAGTGGGCCTTGGAAGTCTGGAAGGACAGATCTTTGCCCTTTCAGGTGGTTTGCTCCTGGTAATAGCCGCTCGCCTTTCTTTAAAGGAAGTGTTTCATCGTCTGTTTGTGGTCAATATCTTTATCCTGATGTTATGGCTCATACTCCCGTGGACAACACCCGGGACCGGCGTTACCCACTTGGGCCCCATTGTGATTACAGCAGAGGGCCTGGACCTCGCCCTGTCAATAAGTCTTAAATGCAATGCAATAATACTGGCAAACCTGGCCCTGCTTTCAACATCGACCATATTTTCACTGGTCCATGCCCTGGCGCACTTCCGGGTTCCATCCAAGATGGTGCAACTCTTCTTTTTTTCATGGAGGTACTTCCACGTTATTGACTCTGAATTCCATCGCATGAAACAGGCCATCAAGGTCCGGGGATTTGAACCCAGGTCCAATATACATACCTATCGAACTTATGCCTATCTCATCGGGACCTTGTTTATCAAAAGCCTTGAAAGGGGCGAGAGGGTGTACAAAGCAATGTTGTGTCGCGGTTTTGACGGTACCTTCTGGCTACTTTCGCATTTTCGCCTTCACCAGCGGGATTTTTACCTGGCTGGCTTCACCTCTGCATATCTTTTTCTTATTATTGGGGTTGATTGGATAAATCCATGTCGCTGATAGATCTTGAAGGAATATCCTTTCAATACCCAAATGGAAATCAGGTCCTGGAAGGGCTCAGTTTACACCTGGAAGAGGGTGACAAAATCGGCCTCTTAGGAGAAAACGGTACAGGCAAAACAACTTTATTCCACATAATACTAGGGCTTCTCAAGCCTACTAAAGGGGAAATAACCATATTCGGGAAAAAGCGTGAAATAGAACAGGACTTCAAAAAAATCCGTCGTGCGATCGGCCTACTCTTCCAGGATTCTGATGATCAGCTTTTCTGTCCGAGTGTGATAGAAGACGTGGCCTTTGGGCCATTAAATATGGGAATGAACCATCATGAGGCAAAAGACAGGGCGGAGCAGACACTGGATGAACTGGGGATATCCCATCTCAGAAACCGGGTTCCATATCAACTCTCAGGCGGGGAAAAACGGCTTGTCTCAATGGCAACCATATTATCCATGAGGCCGGAGATCCTTTTGCTGGATGAGCCCACAACCGGTCTTGACGAAAAGACTAAGGAACGCCTTATCTCAGTGCTACAGAACTATTCGGCAAAGGCATGGATCATAATTTCACATGTTCAGTCCACAATAGAAGCAATGTCCAATAAGTACTACAAGATGAATGGGGGTAGGGTGGATTTGATTTGACCACGACCGCTAGGCCATCTTTGATGCCTATGAGGTTTTCATTTTTTATACCCCGGCAACCATTTGCGCGTAACCGTTCACACTCCCTGACAGCCGATAGGCTTTTGCAGGGTTTCAACCGCG